>JBDKTJ010000001.1:0-62847 GCA_039698075.1 Thermoguttaceae bacterium
CGTCAGCTCACGCGAAAAGCGGCGGGGCCGGCGGCGGTGTGAAAGAAGACGGCTCGGTCGGCCATCTCCGGATACTCGATCCGATAGGCGTCCGACCAGGCGTCCAAAAAATCCGCCGCGTGGTCCGTCTCGACCATTGCCCAAACGCTGCCGCCGAATCCACGGCCGAACGATGTGGCGGCCACCGCCCCCAGCCGACGCGCGTGGGCCGCCAAAAACACGGTCTCCGGCGTCTGATTGCCCAGCAACCGCTCGGCCGCTTGCTGCGAACGATCGACCAAACGTCCGAACGCCCGCAGATCGCCGGCGGCCAGCGCGGCGCTCGCCTCGGGCAGCAGGTCGCCGCCTTCCAACTCAAAATGTTCGAGCCGAGCCAACAACGATTCGTGACCGCACGGCGAACCATCCGACGCGGCCACGATCGCCTTCAACCGGTCGACGGCGTCCGGCGCGCTGCCCAACGCGGCGGCCAGATGCGGATCGTCCCGCCCGGTCGCTTGCCGCCAAAGCTCGACCAGTTTGCAGGCCGCCCGTTCCGGCAAATCCGCCGGCTCCAAACCGTCGTCCTCGCCCTCGGGCGACGCGCCGCTTGCGGCCACCGCAAACAGGTAGCCCGATGGCATCGGCAACAGCTTTTCCAACTCGATCGGACCGTAGCCGAATTGGGCGATGTGCCCCGGCTCCGCGCAAAGGATCGCGGTTGGATCTTCGCCGCCGCAAAACGCCGTCTCGTCGCCGTCGGCCGTGAAATCGCCGAACGCCCGGCCCCGCAACACGGCGCCCAAATATCCGGCCAGATCGGTCTTGCCGCCGAAGTTGTGCCAATAGTCGTCCCGGGCCGGCAGCCGGTTGACTTCCGAAAGAATTAAGAAAACGCCGATCGCCATGGCGGCCGAGGCGCCCAAGCCCGAGTCGGGCACGAGATCGCTGACCATGGCGATGTCGGCCCCACGCGTCGCGCCCGGAAAATCGCGGGCCATGCGTCGGACGACCGTCATCGGCCCCTCGGCCCAAGAATCCGCCGGCGGCGACCATTGGGGATGGACGCCGAATCGCACGGCCTGCCCGTTGACCGCGTCGAGCACGAACATTTGCGAATCGTTCCGCGGCAGGGCGACGAAACAGAAACCGCGTTCGATCGCGGCGACCATCGTCCGGCCGCCGGCGTAATCGGTGTGCTTGCCCAGCAGTTCAAGCCGACCGGGCACAAAAAACGCCAACGGCGGCTCGACACGATCGGGCCGATCGACCACGGACAGCGCGGCCCGGGCCTTCACCAGCCATCGAGCTTTCAACTCGGAGGCGTCGCAACTCATGCCAATCGCGGCAAGTTGTTGCGCGAGCCCGTCCGAATCGGTCAAATCGCCGAGGTGCGACAACTCGGTCATGGCATCCTCCGTAATATTATTGTACGACAGGTTGCCAAGGAATCCAAAAAAACCTACACGAACAATCGGCTCACCGACTCGTTGCGGTGGATGCGTTTGATCGCTTCGCCCAACAACGGCGCGATGCTGAGAATCGTCAACTTCGGAATATGTTTTTCCGGCGGCACGGGAATCGTGTCGGTCAGGATCAATCCGTCGATCGGGGCGTTTTGAAGTTTTTCGACCGCGTTGCCGACCAGCAACCCGTGCGTGGCCGCCAAGTAGACCTGCTTTGCGCCGTGTTGGTGCATCACCTCGGCCGCTCCGCAGATCGAACCGGCCGTGCTGATCATGTCGTCGAAAATCAGCGCGGTGCGGCCCTCCACTTGCCCGCCGATCACGTTGGCCTGTTTGGTCTTCTCGGCGCTGCTGCGCCGCTTGTCGATGATGGCCAGGTGTCCGCCCAATCGCGCCATGTGGGCCAACGCCCGCTTGATGCTGCCTTCGTCCGGGCTGACCACCACGAAATCGTCGTTGTCCGAGAAGCCCATCGACTTGAAATGCTCGTCGATGACCGGCGCGGCGTAGAGGTGATCGACCGGGATGTCGAAAAATCCTTGAATTTGCGCGGTGTGCAGGTCCATGGCCAGCACGCGATCGGCGCCGGCGCGGGTGATCAGGTTCGCCACCAGCTTGGCGGTGATCGGCACGCGGCCCTCGTCCTTGCGGTCCTGACGCGCGTAGCCGAAATACGGCACCACGGCCGTGATCCGGTCGGCGCTGGCCCGCTTGAAACTCTCGATCATGATCAACAATTCCATCAGGGTCTCGTTGACCGGCGGACAGGTCGGCTGCAACAAGAACACGTCGCGGCCGCGCACGTCCTCGTCGATCTTGCACGAGATTTCGCCGTCCGGAAAATTGCCCATCACCGCGCGACCCAACGGCAGTCCGAGATACTCGCAAATCCGTTTGGCCAACACCGGATGGGCACGACCCGTGAAAAGTTTCATGGAGTTCATAAAAAGGGGTTAGGGGCTAGGGATTAGGGACTCGAACGCATGGCGCGCAACTGGTCTTCGACGACGGCAAGTTCGGCCAGCGTGTTGATGCCCAGCGACTCGCAAGGCTTCAGGACCGGCAACGCCCGGACCTCTTTACCCTGGGCAACCAACAAGCCCGGCGCGTCGGTGATGTAATATTCGCCTTGCTGGTTGTCGGGGCGAATTTGGTCGAGCGCGTCGAGCAACTGTGGGCCGTCGAACACGTAATAGCTCATGTTGACTTCCGTGATCTTGCGCTGCTCGTCCGTGGCGTCGCGCTGTTCAACAATGCCGGCGAAACGACCGTCCGGATGCCGCACAATGCGCCCCAGCCCATCGGGGTCGTCCTTGTACGCGGTGCCCAGCACGCACGCGGCGGGCTTTTGGCGATAATCGGCCAACAGCGCGGCGACCGACTCGACCTGCATCATCGGGCAATCGCCCGTCACGACCAACACCGGCCCGTCCGCCGCGGCCAGCACCTTGCGGCACATCATCACGGCATGGCCGGTGCCAAGCTGCTCGGTCTGCAACACGAACTCGACGCCGGGCCGACCGTTCAGCGCGGCGCGGACCAATTCGGCCCGATAGCCGACGACCGCCACGATGCGATCGACCCCGCCTTGGGTCAGTGCGTCGAGCACGTAGTCGATCATTGGGCGTCCGAGGACCGGCATCAGCACTTTCGGCAACTCGGACTTCATGCGAGTGCCCTTGCCGGCGGCCAACACAATGGCGGTGGTTTTGCTCATGTCCCAATCTTGCCACGAACGGGCCGATTGTTCCAGAGGGGTGGTCGGCTTTTCTTGGACATTTGGGCGAACCAACCCACTCTTCCGAGTTGCCCAACGACCGGCAGTTTCGGAAAAAGCGCAAAAAACAAGAGGGACGACAGCTTGCCGACTGCCGTCCCTCTTTGAATGACATGCAAACAGAACGTTACCAACCCATTACTGCGGCACTTGTGCCGGGAGACGATCCGCCATGCTGCCGAGCAAGGAGAATACCGCTCCGTCCATGGTCGTATTGAACGACTTGACCGAGCCGTCGGCGATGCCGAAGTTGCACACGGCCGGATGATCGCTACCGGGCGATCCACGCATGCCGTTGTTCATCAACGGCCCCGTGCCATTGCTGGCGTTGGTATCACCGGAACTGCTGTAGACGATACCTGTGCTAAACAGCGTGCACACGCTGCCCGTCGCCCAACCATCCCAACTGGCCTGCGGACCCGTGCTCGAGTTGTACGCCGTGGTGCTTATGGCCGTAATACGTTGCAACTCGCCCGCCAAAAGGGTGTTTGACGTGCCATCGGTGATCGACTGGAACCCGGTGGATTCGTTCGCCATGCAGAAGATACCCTTCCGCTTGGCGAAGCTGTCGGCTGAGGTGAGGGTTGAAGCAAGAGCGTTGCCCGTGTAATCGTACGTCGGGGCATTCGCACTGCTCAGGGTGTTGTCGAGCCATCGCACGCGGCCGGCGCATCCGCCGTAATCGTTGCCGCCACCCGACCAAGCCGTGTCGTTAGCCTTCAACAGGTTCGTATCAACGCCCGAACGAAGAGCCGTTCGACGGCTGGGGCAATAGAAACCCTTGATGTCCACAATGGCCGGTTTCGCTGTCGAGATGCTTCCGTCGCCGTTGTAAAGAACGTTCGATCCCTTGGACGTATCGGTAAAGTTCCACGCCCTGAAGATCGTGTCCAATTCCATGTACGGAAGAATCCGCAACATCCAACTGGTGCCGTGGCTTGGAGCAGCGCCGCCGGCTGCGGAGGCCGCCGCCCAACCATCATACGAATTTACCGAGGTGATCCCAGTTCCGTAGATGCACGCCGGCGGGAACACGCGGTTCGCCTGGGCGTAGTTGTGCACGGCCAAACCCAATTGCTTGATTTGGTTGGTGCACTGCATTCGCCGCGCAGCCTCGCGCGCGGCCTGCACTGCCGGCAAGAGCAGTGCAATCAAGATACCGATGATCGTGATGACCACCAGCAGCTCCACCAACGTGAAGCCAACACGTCGCACTCGCACTGAAGACATAATACCTCTCCTATAAATCCGACAAGGACCAAACCAAGCGCCGCCCACAGTAAGACGACGCTAATACTCCCCTCATTAAACCACAAGTCGTTCGTTTTCGTCAAGCGTTCCGTTAAAAAACATAACAAAGCAACCACGCAGCTACCCCGCAAAACCCCGCTTGACTACTACACTTCGCCCCTGATTGCCCCAAAAGAACTCCAACAGCCCCCCTCGTGACGAGCATGACTCCGCAGTAGTAGTACGCGATCCCACTTGAAAATGCACGGATGCTCTTCCGCGCAAGCGGCTAAATCGTGACCACAGGAAGCATGGCGGCATTGGCAAAACGGGGGCGTAACCTCACACTTTCGCCTGTAATATACCACATATTTTTGCGTTCTTCTCTCAATCCCCCGCATCGCCCAATTGCGACTTTTTACGCAACAGGTGATGATAGTGCTGGGCGAATCGATGGGCCTCGTCGCGGACGTATTGCAGCAGCCGCAACGCATAGCTGTGCCGGCTCAGTCGCAACGGCTCGTTCACCTCGGGCTGAAAGACCAACTCCTCGCGTTTGGCCAGCGAGATCACGCGCTGCGAGACGCCCAACGATTTCAGCGCGTCCATCGCGGCGTGCAATTGGCCCAGTCCGCCGTCGATCAGCAGCAAGTCGGGCGGCGACTGCCCCTCTCGCTCGAGATGCTCGAACCGCCGAGCGACCGCTTCGTAGATGCTGGCCGTGTCGTCCGGTCCGGTGACGCTGCGAATCCGCATCCGCCGATAGCCCGGCTTGAACGGCAGCCCGTCGAGGAATTGCACCAGACTGGCCACCGTATCGACGCCTCCGGTGTGCGCGATGTCGACGCCCTCGATCGTCCGCGGCGTCTGGGCCAGCCGCAACACTTTTTTCAAACCGGCCAGTCCCCGCTTCGGGTCGATCGGAAACACCTCGGGCTGGACGTGTGTTTCGAGTTCGCCGCGGTCGTCGAGCGATTCGAGCATTTCGATTTCATCGCGCAGCCGGGCGGCCTCCTCAAACTTGAGCGCCTGCGACGCCTCGGCCATTTCCTCACGCAGCTCGCCGAGCAGCCGATTCTTGCCGCCGTCGAGAAAACGCTGCAAACGCTGGATATTCTTGCGGTAATCCTCTTTGGTGATCCGAAAATTACACGGCGCGGTGCATTGGGCGATCGAATGCAGCAGGCACGGCCGAAACCACTGCCAGCGTCGATCCTCGGCGTCGATGTCCAACGAGCACGTGCGAAACTTGAAGATTTTTTGCAGCACCTGGATCGCACCGCGCAGCCCGCGCGGATTGGCGAACGGCCCGTAGAGCTTCGTCCCGCGCGGCCTCGGTTCGCGTGTGAATCGGACTCGCGGAAAATCTTCGTGCGTGAAGATTTCCAGATACGGAAAGGTCTTGTCGTCGCGCAGGTCGCGGTTGAATTTCGGCAGGATGTCCTTGATCAGCCTGGCTTCCATCAACAGCGCGTCGATCTCGCTCTCGGCGTCGAGATAGTCGATGTCGCGGATTTCCAAAACCAGTTTCGCGGTGCGGGAGTCCTCGGCGGCGGCCTTCAAAAAATAGCTGCCGGCCCGACTGCGCAGGTTCTTCGCCTTGCCGACGTAGATCACCCGCCCCGCCGCGTCCTTCATGAGATAAACGCCGGGCGTCTGCGGGAAGGATCGCACCTTCTCGGCGGCCAGCGAATTGTCAGTAGGCGGCCAGGTCTCGCTCATGCCCTCACTTTTCCGCGATCTCCGCCAGTTGCCGAGACAGCGAGTCCAATCGATCGAGGTCGTCCTGACGCTCTTCGTCCGTGCCCTTGAACTCGTCCCCTTTCAGATACTTTCGGACTTCGGCGATTCGGGCGGCCAGCGACGAAACCACACTCTTGAGCGACTCAATCTTGTCGACCGACGCACGCTGATTTTTCGGCAATGCGTCGCGGAACAACCGCAAATCGTTGCGACGCACCGTCAGCAGCTTCAACTGGTCGACCTCCGTGACGAGCCGCTCCGCGTTCCAAACGCCTTGCTCATCCAACTCGGATTCCAGCCCTCGCAACGCCAAATTGAAGCCGCTCACTCGGGCGCCCAACTCGTCCACCTTGATTTCGACCGCCCCCATCGCCACTTCGCCGGCCGCCATCAACGGTTTCTCGGTCGGCGACCCTTCGGACAATCGAGGCGCCTCGGCTCGCGGCGTCGTCGACTTTCCGGCGTGCGAGCCCGTCCGATCGACCGTGCCCTGCGCCGCTTTGCCCGGCTCGGACTTGGCCGACGGCTTCACCGGCGACGACGACTCGGCCGTTTGCTCCGGCTCGAACGTCGGCGGCTCGGGCAGCGGCCCCGTCGTGTTGGGCGAGACTCCACGAATCGCCTTGTCCAGCCAATCGATCAGCCGCTCCTGCTGTTCAAATTGCGAGCCGGCCGTCTTCCAAGCCAGATAAACGTCGAACCACGCCTGCTGTCGTTCGCCCAACTCTTTCTGTCGACCGTGAAAGGCGTCGAACACCATCGTGCGATACTGTCGCACCCGCTGGCTGATCGCGTCCCTCTCGCGAGAGTCGGTCGTTTCGATCACGTCCCGCAACGTCTGCCACGTGACCAGCCCCCGGTGCAGTTGATCGCGAATCTTCGCCTGTTGCCGGGCCGCTTCGTCCGCCGACAGCGACAACTCCGCCGCCCGCATCGCACGATGTTCCAAACGGCGCAGCCACTCCTGCTGATCCGCGGGCGGCAGCTTGCCGATCCGATCTAAAATTTTCTTGAACGGATCTTCTCGCCTGGCCACCGAGCTTGGCACGGCGGCCGCGCCGCTCTTGACGGTCTGACGCGGCGACGCCGGGGCGACGTCTTTCTGCGGATGATCGTTCTGCGCGTAAGCGACCGTGACCAACAGACCCAAAAACACCGCCGCCACCCACGAAACCAATCTCATAGTCGCTGACTCCACAAAATGATGCCCTCCCCCTCTATAGTAGCGCATATCCCAGCAAAGTCAATTGACCTGTCAAATTGGCAGACGCCCAAACGGTTCCTTGCGACCTTTTGCCATGCTTGGCGTAAAACACGTTGGCTGGTTTTAGGACCCAAAACGTCTAAATCCTTTCGTAACAGTCGATTACGCGGATTTTCTCGGTTTTGGCGCGAGAGTTGCATCATTTCCATGCCCCAGTGTTTCTGTCTCGCCGCTTTGGCAGTCGGAATCCACGCACCCAGTCTGTTTCTGCATTTTTCGAGAAGTTTTGGAGACAACCAAGCATGGCAAAAAAGAAAGAGGCTTCGGACCCGAGCAAAATCAAGCTCCAACCCTTGGGCGACCGCGTCGTGGTCGAACGCGAGGAGTCGGAAACGATGACGGCCGGCGGGATCGTGCTGCCCGACAGCGCTAAGGATAAGCCCACGCGCGGCAAGGTCGTCAGCGTCGGCGAAGGCCGCCTCTCGGACACCGGCGTTCGTTGCCCGCTGCAAGTCAAGGTTGGCGATCGCGTGCTGTTCAGCAGCTATGCCGGCGACAGCTTCAAGGTCGGAACCCGCGAGCTCCTGTTGCTGCGCGAAGAAGATATTTTGGCCGTTATCGAATAAAGAAAATACAAGGAGATACGTTCCATGGCGAAAATGATTGCCTTTGACCAGGAAGCTCGCGACGCGCTGAAACGCGGCGTTTCCAAGTTGGCCCAGGCCGTGAAAGTGACTCTCGGTCCGCGTGGCCGCAACGTCATCTTGCAAAAGAGCTTCGGCTCGCCGACCGTCACCAAAGACGGCGTCTCGGTCGCCAAAGAGATCGAGCTGGAAGACGTCTACGAGAACATGGGCGCCCGGATGGTCCGCGAAGTGGCCAGCAAAACCAGCGACGTGGCCGGCGACGGCACCACCACCGCCACCTTGATGGCCGAAGCCATTTTCAACGAAGGCCTCCGCGCCGTCGTCTCCGGCGTCAACCCAATCCAGTTGAAGCAGGGCATCGAGCGGGCCGTGGCCGACGTGACCGACAAGCTGAAGAGCATGTCCATCTCGGTCAAAAATAAGAAGGAAGAAATCGCCCAAGTCGGAACCGTGGCCGCCAACAACGACGCCGAAATCGGACGCCTGTTGGCCGACGCCATGGAGCGGGTTGGCAAGGACGGCGTCATCACCGTCGACGAAGGCAAAAGCCTCGCCACCGAAGTCGAATGGGTCGAAGGCATGCAGTTCGATCGCGGCTATCTGTCGCCCTATTTCGTCACCGATCCGGCCAAGATGGAATGCGTGCTGGAAGACGCCTACGTGCTGATCAACGAGAAGAAGATCAGCAACGTTAAGGATATGGTTCCGGTTTTGGAAAAAGTCGTTAACTCGGGCAAGCCGTTGTTGATCATCGCCGAGGACATCGACGGCGAGGCCCTGGCCACGTTGGTCATCAACCGCCTGCGCGGCACGCTGAAAATCGCGGCCATCAAGGCCCCCGGCTACGGCGATCGCCGCAAGGCCATGCTCGAGGACGTCGCCATCCTGACCGGCGGCGCCGCCCTGTTCGAGAGCCTCGGCAAGAAGCTCGAAAACGTGACGCTGGCCGAGTTGGGCCGCGCCAAGAAAATCGTCATCGACAAGGAAAACACGACGATCATCGAAGGCGCCGGCAAGAGCTCCGAGATCAAGGGCCGCATCGAACAGTTGCGCCACGAGATCGAAAACACCACCAGCGATTACGATCGTGAGAAGCTCGAGGAACGGCTGGCCAAGCTGGCCGGCGGCGTGGCGAAGATCAACGTCGGCGCCGCGACCGAGAGCGAAATGAAAGAACGCAAGGCCCGCGTCGAAGACGCCTTGCACGCCACCCGCGCAGCCGTCGAGGAAGGCATCCTGCCCGGCGGCGGCGTCGCACTGCTGCGAGCCTCGTCCGCGGTCAAGCCCGAGGGCCTGAGCCAGGACGAAGAGGTCGGCTACAAGATCGTGTTGCGTGCATGCCGCGCCCCGTTGACCCAAATCGCCCAAAACGCCGGCCAAGACGGCGGCATCGTCTGCGAGAAGGTCGCCGAGGGCAAGGGCGCGTTCGGTTACAACGCCCTGACCGCCGTCTACGAGGACATGGTCAAGGCCGGCGTGATCGACCCGACCAAGGTGACTCGCACCGCGCTGCAAAACGCTTCGAGCGTCGCCTCGTTGTTGCTGACCAGCGATGCGTTGGTGGCCGAAAAGCCGAAGAAGGAAAAAGCCCCCGCCATGCCGCAAGGCGGCGAAGAGGATATGTATTGAAGAAGCAGGGATTAGAGGTTAGGGATTAGGGATTAGATTCCCGATCCTGTCCTCCCAAAGAGTTTCGTTTGCGGTTTCGCAATCGGAAGACTTGCAACTCGAAGCGCCCCGGGATTTCGATCTCGGGGCGCTTTTTTATTTCCCCGACGCACCGACCGCGATCCGGCGTCTGGTTGGTGATTGACGCGCCGCAAGACGTCCAAGACACCTTCGCACAGTCGCGCCGATATGGTAAGTTTTGGGAGTGGTCTGCGGCCGGCGATCCGTCCGGACGTTTTTCGGGCCCGTAGCTCAGTGGCTAGAGCAGGGGACTCATAAAGCAAGCCATCCAATTCCGTACACTAGTCGAGAAATGCGGAAAACCACTTGTTTTCAATGCTATTTATCGCTTCGGCGACTTATGCTTGTACAGTGTACAATTGTTTAAAAACGAGGCTTTGCAGGTGTACGTACACCCGTTGTTTTTCTTGTTCACCGATGCCCAGACGTTCAGTGAAAAGCAACCGCTGCTTTGCGTCTTGGCCGTTCGCTTATGGTCAGGCATTCAGCTGACTTACTCTCAATCCTCCCGCTAACCCCAATGGCCTTGCCGGCGGCGTCGCGGGCATCGCCAGAATCACTTCCGGTAACCTTACCGGAAGTGTTTTTTCCAGGAGCGGTTTTTCCGTGCTCCTTCTGTCTTTCCTTGGCCTGCTTGTCGTAGTAGTCCCGAGCCTTGTCGCCAACCATCGCCCTTTGACTTGCACTCAACTGGCGACGATGAAGATTTTTTGAAAGGACATACGACACAGGATCGGATGGCGACACCTGCTTCCAAATCATGCGACCGTACACATTATTGAACCCAGTTTCACCGTTTTGACGGCACTTGGGGCGCAGTCGCTTGGGAATACTGCACCAATGTTTGCCAGGACGAGCCGCTTTAAGTCGCCGTTGATTCTGCGATAAAAGGGTACGTACAACATGCCATGCAACGGTGTCTGGTCCTCCGTTTGCTTGTGCCTCTTCCAGAGTAATCGGTTCGGGTGAACTGTCCCGCTAGAACAACACAATTGATCTAAGCCTTTATGCGGTACACAAATAGGAAAAACTATGAAATACCATGTATAGTCATTTTTCTTACCTCTGCTATAGTGGTGACACGGTGGACACATGCACTATCTACTAGAGGGGGTTAGGCTATGGAAATTCATGCTTTCGGATTTGAATGGGAACATGGGGATGCGATCACGATAGACGATTTCGGCCGTTATATTGTCAGCTGCCTTGGAACGACGATAGTGTTTCAGGGCCAAGAAAGACTTGTCTACCTAAAGGATACGGATGGCTATTACCTCGGCCTTTTAATCACAAGTCGAGATCACAAAACGACATGCGAACTGGTGCGGCAGCACGGGAAAAATTACACGGTGAAAATTAGACGCACGACCGGCAACGTCCATCCAATGGATTTTAATTTCTTCATTGTGCATAAGCAAACATGGCGGGGACTTTATCTTCATTACCGTGGCTCTTGTGGATTAAGTACATTTGGAGGGTTTGCAAGAAAGATGTACAATGACTGTCTGCGCGAACGATGCGATATGGAGCTAAACGAACTAGCGGAGCAGGGCGACCCCAATCGCGCTCGGGGCAAGGAGCGAGAAATCAAGCAGAAGTACAAGCAAGGGCAATTCACAAGCCAGCCACTGCTGAGAGAAGAAGCAGTAGAGCGACTGATTAAAGATTTGCGACGAATCAATAAGTTTGAATGGACTTACGCAATGCCGCACGTAGAGCAGCGGTGGTTCTCCTCGGTGAAGAATTATGTGTCCACGGAGCGAGGATCGTTTTCCTTCTCTTCATCCCACCACCATCGCGCCGACATAAAGGACGCCATCATCGGTTTTATAAACGCGCATATTCCAAGACGCGGTGTTATTCACGGCACAACAACGCAAGGTGAGGAAAAAGCAGTCACGATCGAGGTAAAACCAGATGTGTTTCAGGAATGGGACTACGATGCCATGATTACCGATGATGCACTAAATCTTTCTGCGATCGACAAATCGCCAATTTTCGAGGAGTTGCTGAGCGTAGCCCGAAGAAACAATAGGATAATTCAGGGATAATGATGAATATGTTGACATCCATCTTTCAGCAATTATCTGACGGTATTCTTGGCAACAGTAGTCTTGCGGAGTTTTACGCCAAAAATCTACGTGGAAGTCTTTTTAGTGGGTTTTTGACTTTGGCGGCGTTTTTGCTGTCTGCAAATACGTTCATTGTAATTCATCTACAAAAAGAGCTATATGGCACGAGTCTATATCACAAGAAGATCAAGGAATTGCGGCAGGCTAAGCCTTCTCTGCCGTTCTACGGGCCATTGCGGCGCTTAAGTAGATTGCTTTTCTGGACTATATTGTTTTCCCTGATGACGGCTATTGCTCAATTGACGATCGGCCTGTACGAAGATGTCTGGGCACCATGCGTGTGTATAGCACTAGCGTTCATCGCGGTAGTTTTTTTGTCGATAAGCTTCTTTGCCATGAGTAGTGCGCTGAGCGATTGGTTTAAGCAATTAGAGAACGATGCGGAGAACGAACATCAAGACCATAGTACGTAATCCTGATTACCTAAGCCACGTTTTTCAAAAGAGTTTCGATATCCCAAAGATTTTTTTCGCGTCCAGCCGCTCGGCGTCCGACAAAAGAACCGATTTCCATGTACCCGTTGCGTTACTTGGGGATGGTCCGATGTTTGTCGTCTTCCAAACAATTGCCGTTCAGAATCGCTTGTAGGCGTTCGGCAAACACCGCCGCTTTCCCGACATACTCTCCCAACGCAATAATCGCAGAACGCACTCCGGGCGAGACATTACCTGACAAGAGGGCCAACAGTTCGGATTGCTGACGCAGCCCAGTGACGACAACCTTTAGGGCGGCTTCCGTCCGTTGTTGTGGCGTCAATTTTTCGCTGGTGGATTCGATCATGGGTGAATGATTAAAAAAACCCGCCGACGGGACATGGAACCGTCGACGGGTCCGCAAAAGTCGCGGCGGACCTACAAGGCCGCCCGCTTTCCACCAAAGGAGTTCCTCAAGAACCGGTCCCGCTGGACTTAACCGCGCCCTGCGAATCGCATTGGGCAAAGCCAAAATCGAGACACCCGCGATACTGGACGCCCAACGTATTGAAATCGGTGTCATCCTGTTCGATGGTCGGATTCTGCACGCCATCAAGGAATGCGGCCAGGAACGCGGCCGGGCCGGCGTTGGGATCGGCGAACAAGTACCACTGCGTTTTGGAGTTGCCCGTGTACTTGCTGTTGCTGATGTAGGGACTGGTCAGCGGCTTGTACTTGCCTGCAAACGGTGAAGCGCTCGGGGCCGTAGTCACGGCCTCGCCCGTTCCGGCCATTGTTACGTTCGTACTGGCATAGAGCGCGTCGGCCGTGGCCTCCAGCGCCGGCGGCACAACCAACGTGCGCGGCTCGACAAGAACGGGCTCGCCATCGGCGTCCGTAAGTGTCCGCATTACTGCCACCGCTGCGCCCAGCCCGGTGAGGTCCAAGGCGTCGGTCAGCAGGTTGCCGTTGTCTTCGCCGAAGAAATTGCCGGCGTTGCCCAACACAAGCGCCCAGAACACGCTTTCCATTTTCAGACCCGCGCCGCGTGCGATGACGCGAGGCAGTTCGTCGAGCGCGCCAAGATCGTCGTTAATCACGTCTTGGCGAGTGACGGCGTACATCCGCGCATAGGTGTCGAGTCGGTAGGTCGCGGCGCTGTCTTGTAGATAGCCGTGCTTGATTTCGCCTGCCGCGCCAACCTGATCGAGCATGGCGTTGCGTCCGACAAGGCGGATAGCCTTACCCTCCTTGAAATCCGACGCGGAGACCTTTTTGCACAACTGCAAGCAAGTCAGAGGAAGCCGCGCCCACTGGTCGAGCAAAATCTTGTTCTGCGCACCACTGACGATATTGCTGATGCTTGCGGTGGAGAACGCCGCCTTAATAAGGTCGTGCCGGTTGCGCGGCGGTTCTTGTCCGCTTACATGGAACGCGGCTTGCAGGATTTCGACCAGCGAAGTCATACGGGAATCGCGGGCGGTCTGCGTCACGCGGTCGCCAAAAACGCGGGTCGAAACATCCTCCGCCCCGAGGTGACAAAGAAGCGCGGCCTGCAACATATCCGTGCCGCCGATGTCTCTGTTGGAAGAGTGAATTGCAGGCCCTTTCGGCCGTTCGGCGCGAATCAAGGCAAGCTCCGCATCGCGGGCTTTCTCTTCCAACAGGGTCCGCTCAAAGTCCGCAAACGTAATGCGGCCTGCCGCTGCGGATACCATCGCCGCTTCGGCGCGCTGGCGGGGACCTTCTTGATTGTGCCACTTTTCGCGGCCCCATCGGGCTTGCACACGTTCGATATCGGTCAAGCCGGGCTGATTTTCGGGTAATGCCGCTTTCAATTCTGCGTTCACCTGATCGGTAATGGTTTCATCCATTTTCATAGTTCCTTTCATCTTGACGCCGCCTGTCGCGGCGATTTGCACTTGGGTGTTGGGGTCCGCGCCGACCGGGAGCAAAGATACTTCCCGCAGTCGGCCGGATCGGATGATTGTCAGGCCGTTTTGTCCGGCGGTGATTGCTTTGCCGTTGATGACAACGCTTTGCCCGGGCGGTATCTGTTCGCGCCGGTAGGGCTGGAAGCCGATGCTTGCCTGCAACGTGATACCCGATCGAGCCAAAGCGAGAACCTTTTGCCCGGCGGCCGTCGCGTCGGTCAAAATACCTTCGACGTACAACTGCTGGTTCCGGATCGTCGCCTGGCCTTGCCCGGCAATCGTGTCGAGGGATGCCGTGTGGTCGGCCAATAGCGGAATGTCGCCTGCGATGTTCGCGCCGGATAGGTCAACGGCCACGGGTCCGAAACCGCTGATACGCATTTCGCCGCCACCGTAGGCCATGATCGAGACTCGCGGCGTTTTCTTTCCATCGGCCGCGGCCTGTATCTCGACTTCGCCGGTCAACTGCAAGAGGTCATTCAGCATGGCTCGCTCCCTCGATCATCGGCGGATTTGTGTTCGGGTCGAGCGCTTGGCTTGCCCGGTTCCAGTCGTAGTACGGAACCAGATCGAGCAAATAGACCGGCTTGACGCCCGCCTCATCCAACGCCTTCAAGGCATCGAAGTAGCCGCGTTTTGTCTGCTCGCAAAGAAAGCCGATCGATGCCAAAGCCTGAGTTTTCGTTTTGCATTCGCACATAGAAGTTCTCCTTTCGATGTTGCCAAGATACCACGGCCCAAAGTGCTTTCAATGTTGGTTTTCCATCCGATGGAAAACTCATTGCAGTATCAAAGTTAATCGTTGCCCACATGTCTGACAGACCGAATAGCGAAGTTTGACCGTGCCTTTTCGAGGGCTTCCCGTAGCCTTCAGTTTCGTCGAACCGCAGCGCGGACAACGCGGTCGCGTGATTCGCATTACGATGCGGGGAGTGAGTGGGTCGGCGGCCCTGATGCGGCGAAAGCTCTTGATTCGATCTCTGATTTTCATGGCGTTAAGATGCGTACAAAAAAAGAAAGGGAGTTACTTACCCCGATTGTTCCCTAAGCCCTCAAGGCTCAAAATCTTCAAAAAGAACCTACGGACTGGGGGGTGCCCCCTGTCTTCGGGTCCTTTCCGGGCTTTGTCGCTCCCGAGGGCGAAGGGAACAGTCGACAGTGACGGTAGTGTTTCCCCGTTTCCCCTCGGGCATCGGCCTAAGTGGCAGCAGGCACCGTGCTTGCGTTTTGCTGTCATGCGGGCTGACTTGGTCATCACGCTCCCACGGCATCGCGTCATCGTCGCCGATCGGCTCCACACCGTCGCAATCGCCGGAACAAACCAGGGCCAGCAGACGATCGACAAGCCGACGGAAGCGCCCACGGTTATACGGCTCGACGGCTCGCACGTCGTCGCCATGCTGCTCCCAAAAAACGGCCCATTGTTCGCCACGTCGATGGACCTCGACGGCTCGGCGTTCAAGTTGTTTTGTCATGTTCACCATTGGTCTGACCCTCCTGAACAATCTGCAAATGCCGGTTCGTAGTTGGGCTGGTCGCACGCCCCTACTTCTGAAAACGACGTAGATGGTCCGTCCCAATTTAAGTAGAAAATGCCGGTAGCGCCCGATCGGTTTTTGGCTACGTCTAGGCACGCATCGCCTTGCCGCTGGCCGTTCTCGACGATTCCACCAACTGGTCGATCCAGCAACATCACAACATCGGCGTCCATTTCGATCGAGCCAGATTCGCGAAGGTGCCGAAGACGCGGCCGACCTTCCTTTTCCGATTCGCGCGATAGTTGAGCAAGGCACAACACCGGGATTTCTAATTCCCTCGCCAACGCCTTAAGATCGCCTGTCATCTGGCCGATGGCCTCGTAGCGTTTTATTCGCAGGTCTGCCGGCTGAATCAATTGGAGGTAGTCCACGACCAGCAGACGCAACCCTTGCCGCATCAATCGACGTGCCGTTCGCCGAATGGACGCCACGGTCTGACGCGGCCGGCAATCGAAAATGATGGACGTCGTGGCATATCGCTCGGCTGCTTCGGAAAGTGCTTTTCGTTCGTCGGCATCGATTCGACCCGTCCGAATGACGGACGACGAAACTCCGGCATCCGCACAGATTCCGCGCATCGCCAACTCCGTCGCGCCCATTTCGAGAGAAACATAAAGAGTCATCCGGCCAGCATCACCGCTGTAGCGTGCGATCTGTGCGGCCATCGCCGATTTTCCACCGCTCGTTCTTGCAGCCAAGATTATGAGTTGGCCGGCAAATAGCCCGCCGATATTATTGTCAAACTTTGGAAAGCCTGTCGGAACGCCAAGCGAGCCATTATTGCGGATAGCCTTGTCAATCTCCAAAACGACGTCTAGGGCCGCATCCTTCGCCGTTACGGTAGATTCCTGCTTGTCCGCTCCGATCGCTGCCAGTGCGTTTTCCATCGCTTCAGCGACGTCGCTGGGATCGTCGCCACGATACGCTCGCTGAATCGTCGGCAAGGCAACGTCAATGATTTGCCGAAGTCCGTACATGCGGCGGATTTTTTCGGCATAGAACTGCCAGTCGGTGGACAGTACGCTGGAACATTCAGCGAGATATGCACTCCCACCGATTCGGTCCAATTCACCGTTTTCCTGTAGGGCGTCAATGATCGTTGCTGCGGTGATCTTTTGGCCCGCATCGGACATACGCATTATGCGGCCGACGAAAAGCCGTGCGGCCTCGGTGTAGAGCATGGTCGGCTCGATGATCTCACAAACGTCATCCACGATCGCTGGATCGAGCAAAACGCAACCAACGATGGCACGCTCTGCCGATTCATCTGATGGCGGTTGCTGGTCCAAGATTTCGGATTTGTTGGTCACTGGAAAACCCTCCTAGGTGGCTCGTTTGTGTTGGGAGTTGTCGTGGTGCCGTTCTGAAATCCATTGTGCTCCCACGTCCGCACACACGCCCGCCAATCCTTCACGGCTTGTCCACCCTTCAGCTTCCAACCGCGGGCCTCATGGTAATCTAGGAAGTGCTCGGCATCGACGCTGTTCTGTCGCTCACGGCAGTAGACTTGGATGTCTTCAAGGGTCGGTGGAACAAACCGTTTTGCGAGCGCGCTATCTGCCTTGTTCTTGGTTCTTGTTCTTGTTTCTTGTTTGGGCGCATCGCCGTGCGCACCCCCTGCGCATGACGGTGCGCACCCGTGCGCATCATCGTGCGCCCCTGGTGCGCATTCTTGTGCGCTCCTACTGTTGCAGGGTGCGCATGATGGTGCGCGGGTCAGATGGTAGATGGTCGCCTTGCCTGATCGGCTCTCGACATTGACCAGAGCCAGACCTCGCAATCGCCCAAGTGCCAATTGAGCGGCTCGCCGATGCAGACCAGTATCCCGCGCAATGGTGTCTATACTTGGCCAGCATCGGCCGGCCTGGTCGGCACGCCGAACCAGCGCCAAAAACACCTTCAGCGCGGTCCCGTCGATCTCCGGCAGACGGTCCAATACGGTGTCGTTGTCGATCGCGGTGTAGCCCGGGGCCATCAAAAAAACTCCTCGACGTGCTGGTCACGCCGTCGCCTGACGCGGGCGATTTTTGGCGCGGGGCCGGCGGATCGGGCGGCCAGGAAAATTTGCAGATCGGCTTCGCTGACGCGATAGCGAGGCCTCATCTCGCCGTCACCGACATTGACGGCGTGCAGCTCGCCGCGACGTATCCAGCCCAAGACACGGTGCGGATCGACGGCCAGCCGCTCAGCCACGGCTGGTGGCGTCAGATAGCGGGCGGAGGCTACTTGCACGATGCGGCCTCCATTTTTCGTGCGCGATCTAGCAAAACGCGTTCAACGGTCTCGGGATCGAATAGGAGAACCCGGTCGGCCTTAACGTGTGGAATCCGTCCAGCTTCGGCTTCGGCACGAAGCCAATGAACAGGCACGCGCATCCGCCGCGCCATTGGACCGGCTGTCAGAAGTTTGGGAGGTGTAATCGTCATGCTTGTGTTTTAGCATGACGTTCCCAAATGGTAAGAACGAATAATGTCCGGTTAGTGCCGCGCGTTTATTCCAATGATCTGCCGATATGTTCCATTCCCAACCGTGTAATTGCATGGCCTTTGCGGCATGTTCCATCAGGCCGTTTTACAAGTTGCTTGCCTCTCAGCCACGCAGTTCTTTCGCTAATTTGTTGTCTACGCAAACCGGTGAGCGCTGAAAGCTCTACGCTGTTGATCGCGCCGGGAAAATTGTCTGCAAGCTGCTGCAAAATCAACAAATCTTCATCGCAAAGCGTGATTGCTGGTTTTCGACGTCTTGGCCCACCTATGGTCTCAATAAAATCCTGAATTGTCCGCAGCCAAGCCGACGGGGCAGGTAATGCTTTTATTGATCCTACATCGTTCCATAGATAAGTTGTGCGCAGCATCTCATTAACAAAACAGATAAGGTCTTGGCTGATCTGAAATGGAATTTCCAGCCCTAATTCGACCCCGCCGCATTGATTGTTATTGAGCACGTCAGAAAGTTCTTGCACCGCCTCGCGTGCTTTTTTTTGCCATGCGGCGAAGTCCTTTGGCCCGCGAGTGAGAATGGCGCTGCATCGTTGCAACGCGGTAATAAATTGATCTTGCGGTTTCAAGATTTCATCATCCTTTCTTTCCGGGATGGCCGACCGGCTGCATGGCGATGATGTTTCCATGACACGCCGGCCGACCAAAGGGGAGCTACCCCAACCCGGCAATGCGTAATTTACTTCGTTTTCGATTCTCCGAAAAGCCACTTCCTGACGTGTTCCACCACAGCCAGCAGCCGGGCATCGTCGATCGCCTCTCGATAGACTGCTGACATATCGTTCGCTGCCGGCGTGTGCCCCATGATGTAATCGACCGCCACTTGATCGCGGCTGCCACTGGCGACCGTGGCGAACGTATGTCGAAGTGCATAAAAGCTCAAGCCCGGGCGCTTCAGTTTCAGCGAGTTCAATAGCTTTGTAAACTCCTTGCCGACCGGATCGTCCGACCACATTTTCTGCTTCTTGGTCTTTTTGTCCGGCTCCTCGACCCGCGATTGCGCCCACTTTCCGCCGTGGCGTGTGATGAAAAGCAACCCCGCATGTTCCTTCCGTTTCGGCTCCGACCGTTGGTCGATGGCCTCGCGGATCGCGGCCGCAGTCTCACCCCACAATGGGCAGCGGCGGGCCGTACCGGTTTTCGGGCGGGGAAAATCAAGCCAGGCGGCTTTAAGGTCAATAGCCTTGATCGGCATGTTGGCAATGTCGCTGTTGCCCAGACCGCAATTGATGCCAAGCAGCACCATTGCCTTCATCGGCACGGTAGCCTTGTCGAGAATCTTCTTAATCTCGACGGCATCGAACATCCGCCGCCCCTTTTTTGCTCGGTCGAGGCGCAGCACCTTCTTGGACGGGGCCCGAAACTCAGTCCCATATCGAACCGGCTGGGGGATAAGTTGGTTTTGTTCGGCGAACCGAAAGACGGTTTTGATCCGGCGGACTTCGTTGCCGATTGTGACCGGTCCCCAGTTCTTTCGCGTCATCTTGCGGCGTAGGGCCTCAAAGTCGACTGCATCCAGATCGGCCACAAGCCGACTGCGACCGAAGGCACCCACGATGAAAGAACAGGTCGCATGATGATCGGCGAACGTGGCGGGCGATAGTTCACCGGCTTCCAACGTGGCCTTCTTAGCGCTCAGGAACCGGTTGACGAGGGCCTTGATGGTCAAACCGTCGCCCGTTGCCCGCGGCGTCCGTCCGGCCAGCAGGTCGTCTTTCTCGGCAAGCCACCTTTGGATCGCAGCTTTGCCTTTCTCGTCGCCTTCGATCTTGCCGAAGTACCGTAACTGACCCCGGACTTTTTTGGCCCAATACCCCCTGGCGTGGGGGAATAGAGGGAAATCTGGACGAGGCTTTTGGTGTATGGTAGGCTTACTTTTTGCCATGATGAATACGCCTCCCTTTTGTACTCCTGCTGTACACCACCCGCAATCCGGCCGAGCGACCATTCTAGGCTTGCGGGTGTACAATCGGGTGTACTGCCAACACAGAGAAGCATATCAAACCGGCAAGAAAATGTCAATAACAACGACAAAATAGCGTTTTTCGGGCCCGTAGCTCAGTGGTTAGAGCAGGGGACTCATAATCCCTTGGTCGGAGGTTCGACCCCTCCCGGGCCTACTTTTTTAGAAAGGTCTTCTGTTCACAGCTTCCATGATCGCGGTCGCCTCAGGGCAAAGGCTCCGGGACAATCTGGCTGGGATGATCGCGCGACGGGAGACGGCATTTTCAGCGACGAAAGTGAGGCCTTTTGTGGATGACTCACTGGTTGCCGCCCACAGCCACAGCCTTCGTCACCATGGCGAGGTTATGGCCAGCACGAAGTGCGGTTGCTTTTATTGCTGCCAAACATTTGCACCGTCGGAAATCAAGGACTGGATTGCGGACGGCGCCGCTGAGTCTGACAAGACGGCGTTATGCCCACACTGTGGGATCGACTCGGTCATCGGCTCAGCGTCAGGGTATCCCATAGACAAGGAGTTCTTGGAAAGGATGAAGATTTACTGGTTCTGATCCGCTGGAGTCGGCGACCACAACAGAAGGAAACAGGGCAGGTTGTCCTGAGGAAAAATACAACCGCCCGAATTAATCAGATTCCCCGTTTTGCATGTGCCACGAAAGGCAAGCGATTCCGCAAAACTCAACACGTCTTGCCCACGATCGTCAAAAGGCGAATACGTTGGGCGACACGCCAAAAAAGCGTGAAAGCTTGGCGATATGATCCCGATTGAGCGAACGCTTGCCGCTCAAAACTTCCGAAATCGTGGAATTGGCGATGTTGGTCGCATTCGCAATGCGTGTTTGCGAAACGCCCTTTGCTTCGATCAAATGACGAAGCATTTCCTTGTCGGAAACCGGGGCGATGGGGTGGGCTTCGGTTTCGTACTGTTCGATCAAGTCGCCAAGCACCTCCAGATAGTCCGACTCTTCCGTCGCGAGGTCTTTTCGATCCAAAAGCGAGTCCACCATTTTGACCGCCGCGTTCAATTCCCTGTCCGAACGAAGCGGCCGAAGCGGAAAGCGGCGGACCAACTCAAGATACGGGTCGTTCACCTTGGATTTTCGAGTCGCGGTGGTCATTGGCAGTCCCTTTTCCATTTTCCCTTGTCATATTCCCTGTGCGTCAGCACGTGCCGGACGTAGAGCCTTCCACGGTTGAAGTGAACGACAACCACGAGCCGAAACCTGTTGCCGCCGATGTCGAAAACCGTGCACCGGCCGACTTGATCCGCCGAAGGATAAACCCGGCGAACGTCGGCAAAGGATTCCCAAGCGGCATGTTCGGCCACGCGAAGCCAAGCTCGAAGCGGCGTTTCGGCCTCGGGCTGCTTCTCCCAAAACTCCCGAAGTTTTTTCTCGGAGATGACGTGCATCCGTGCCCCTGGGTTATCGACTCGGCTACTCTATTATTTTCGCAAATTGCGAAAAAGTCAAGCCGTTCCATACGCCGGCCCCTACCGTTTTACCCCCCGGTTGTCAAAAACACCGCGTTTTCCAAGAAAAAACGCTGTCGCTCAAGGGCGACCAACGCTTTTCATTTCGACGCCGGACCGAGCCATTTCGCCAACGCCATGAACATGAGCGTTACGGCCATCGCGGCGGCCAGCGCGATTGGCAATTGCAGACGGTCGCCCAACGCCGCATACGTCGCGGCGATCACGAGATTGCTCAATGCCACGGCCGCGACGAATCGCCGCCAGCCGAGCTGCACGAGCCCCATCAGCACGACGCTGGCCTCGGCGAGCACCGGGACCGGACGCGCCAAAATCAATGTAAAAACGCCGTAGCGGTCGGCCAGCGACTCGATTCGCGTCAGCTCGGCGTCGGACGACAAACGTCGCGCCACCGGACGACCGATCCATCGGACCAGGGCAAACGCCGCCACCGCGCCCAACGTCATGCCGAGCCATGAGGCCGCCGTGCCGCCCCAAAATCCCAACATCTTGCCGGCGAACGTGCTCACCAGGCTCGACGGCACCGGCAAAAAGATGTCCACGGCCAGCAGCACGACCACCGACGTCGCCGCCAGAGCGGGCGAAAGCGGATGGTCCAGCCACTCGGTGATCCGAAGATCGGCCGACTGGCCAAACCAGAGAAACGGAACGATCGGCACGGCCAGCGCCGCGGCGATCACGAGCAGCCATCGCAGCAGGCTGCCCCTCTTGACGCTCAATGAAGATTCATCGCGGTCGTGCGTTTTGTCGGTCCTCGCGTCTACCACAGGCCCCAATGCGGACGCCGGGCGTTCAGATCCACCGGACGCTTCGGGCCCAACGCCACGCCGATCCAGCCGTCGTCGATCACGAACTGCGTGATGGCCGTCGCCGCCAATTTCGGTTCCTTGACCACGCGCTCGGGCATCAGTTCCCAAATGTTGTTCTTCGACAGCGCCCGCGAAAAGATGCCCCGCAACACCAACTGCGCGCCGGTGTTCAGCCGCTCGCCTTTCAGATAGATCGGTCCCTGGCGGACCAACTGGGCCGACCGGCCGTTGACCTCGGGATGATAAAACCCTTGAACGCGGAAATTTTTCCACTTCCGCGACCCTTTGGCCAACTGGACGATCGAAAGCGTCACGATGATTCGTCCCTCTTGGCATCGCACGACCACCGCGTCCTTGTCGGCAAACGTGATTCGCACGTCCTCGCACTCGGGATTGATCTCCCAAGCCTTTTGACGACCCAGCCGGGCGGCGACGTGTTCGGACAATTCGGGCAGCGTGAACGTGCGTCCCTCCAACTGGAGCCGTTGGATGCCGTTGTTCAACGCCGATTCGTGAATCTGCGCGCTCGCCAAACTGTCGCCCGGCGCTTGCGGACGCGGCGTGTGACTGCCCAACTGATCCTCGCCCGCCAGTCGAAGCCGCATCGTCGTGCGACGCTCGGTCGTCACGGCCTCGATCATTTGCGGATCGAGCGACAAAGAGTTCAACGGACCGAACACCCGCTGATTCATTTTTTCCACGACCTCGTTGAGCCCCTGACGCACTTCGTCCTCGACGCGCTGCCGGGCCTGCGCCGCCACCTTCTGCTTGACTTCCTCGGACGCCGCCGATTTGCTCTGCTCCGATTGCGACTTGGCCACGACTCGGGCCATGCCGCTGATCAACGGAATGCCGTCCAACGACGTTTCGACGCCGGTCAGCCGGGTCTGGTTTTCCACGTCGACCTCGACCGGCCACGTGCGGATGCCGTCCATGTCGATCTCCAGCGGCTTTCGCGCGACGTAATACGATTCGCTGTCGTTGTGCAACTGCGCCGGGCCCGCGTCGGCGGTCGTCTCCGAAGCGATCTCGCCCGCCACTTCCAACACAAGCCGCACCCGGCTCGGATTCGGCTGCATCCGCAACGCCACTTCCGTGGCCATCAGACTCTCTCCGTGCACCGGACGCCCCAACACGCTGTCGTTCACCTGCGCGTATTCCAAATTGCGTTCGGGAATCAACTTGTTGAGCAATTCCTCGCTCAGCGCGATCCGCACATTGGCGTTGCGATAATCGTCGTCGAGCCGTTCGGCCAACTGCCGTCGCTCGTCGGAGGTCGAAACGCCGAGGCTCTGCAAATCCGCGGCCAGTCGTCGCGCGTCGCTGGGCAAACTCGTCCGCTCGAACGTTTCCAAATCGCGCAGCACGCGGGCCACGCTGACCGGTTCCGCGGCCCAACGCCGCAACTCGGCTTGGAGCGCCGCCACCGGGCCGCTCGACACGAATTTCCGTTGATACGGCGTCAGCGGCGTCTCGGCGATCCGACCCAACACCTCTTGCGCCAATTGACGCGTCGCACGATCTTCGATCGCCGGCTGCTGCGCCGATTGACGCAACACGTCGACTAGCAAATACTGCCGCCACGCCCGGCCCTCGGCCGAATCGCCTATCAATGCGTCCACGTCCGCCACACACATTGCCAACCGATGGGGGTCGGTCTCGGGCATCGCATTCCCGTTCGACCGTGACGCGGCCAGCTCAACCACGGCCCGCCACACGTCCAACCGACGACTCAGCGCGAAGTTGGCCTTCTTCATTTTTCGTGCCAACGCGCGATCCCGCTCGGCGACGGTCGCGGCCAACTGCGGCGCCCGACGATTCAACTCGGCGATCCGATCCAAAATCGCCCTCGCTCGCCCGGCGTCTTTCGGCATCGCCGCCCCCAACGCCCGAATCTCACGAACGACGTCCCCGGCCCACGGCTCGGTCGACTTGGCCGCGGCCAATGTTTTGAGGCTTTCCAACAACACCTCGGGCTCGCGCCACACGCCCTCGACACGGCCTTCGACCGGACGCGACTCCGTCATTTTGGACTGCGAATTCGGCGGATCCGTGTGGGGATAGTAAAACATCTCCGCCGGCGACTGCACGTCCTCATGCGGCAACGTTCGCGCCGGCGACGGCGCATGGGCCACCACCAGCGGCAACCGCTCGACGTCGGTCGGCAGCGGCGGTCGCTCCGCGTCCGAACGCTCCGGGGCAGGCTCTTCCTTCAACGTCTCGATCTGCTGAATGCCGATCTTGTCGGCCGGCGTCACCGGCTCGGGGCTCGTCGACGGCATCGGCAACGCCGCCAACACCTCGACCTCGGGCGACGAAGCATCGCGAGGCTCCTCGAACATCCATTTCACATCGCGGGCATAAGACAGACCGGCGGTCGACTCGACGTCCTTATTACCTTGCGGCGACTCTTGTCGCTCTTCTCGCGGCGGATTCTCCAACGAGGGGCCTGACGACAGTCGGTCGGACGACGCAACGACAACCTGCGCCACGCTTTCTTGAGAGGGACGGACCTCGCTCACGTCGTCGGCCGCGCGCGATTCGAGGGCCGGGCAGTCGACAATCTGCGACGACTCATCCCACAACCGAGGGGGGCTGACGCTCAGCACGACCAAACAGCACAGCGTCCCCAAGAAAAGCCACGTCCAGACCTGCCGCCAATCGACCATCGTTCGTTCCCTCGAACTAGCCTCGACCGGAATTCTGTAACATCCTGTATCCGGTATGATCGGCACGCCAACCAAGAAGGATGAACGAGAGGGCGGAAGAACGAAAGATAGGGAATAACGAGAATTGCGGCATACTGCGTTAAATAGAAAGCATGCGCAACACAAGAGTCTTTAGAACGCATCACGAATTGGTGCAGCGGATTGAGTGCTGGGTGCCATTCTGGGTGCCATGCCCACGCTCGTCGTGGGCATGTGGAAACCGAGAAAAAACCGCACCATGCCCACGGCAAGCTGGACATGGCACCCAGCACAAACTAGAAAACATACCCAATACGCTCCGCCCTCACTCTTCCGTCAAAACGGTGTCCTCGTGTTCGTAGCCGGGCGCGCAACAGCAAAGGAACTTCAACGCCCCGGAGCCGGTGTTGGTGATTTGATGAAATGCCGCCGGGGGGATCGCCACCGCATCGCCCGGCCCGACGTCGGCCGTCTCGTCGCCGATTCGCATCCGTCCTTGGCCTTCGAGAATGTAATAGATCTCCTCAGTCAGCCCGTGATGGTGGCCCGTGGTGCTTTCGCCAGGCGGCAGCCTTGCCTCGGCCAGCGTTTGATTTCGGATGCACGAGTTGCGATGGGCCAACAGCTCTCGAATCTCGGAGCCGTCTTTGGTTGTGAACGCCGGCACGCGGTTGATGTTGCGAATGTCCATCTGTTTTTCTCCTTCGCGTGGCGACGACGTCACTTTTTCCAAAACATTCTCACGACGGCGGGCGGATATTCTCGAACGTCCCACTGTTCCGCGTCGGGCAGGATTCGACCGTCGAATCGGGCGTCCGACTCAACCACCAAAACGCTTCCCACCGGCGCCGTCTCCACCAGCGTGGCGATCAACGCCGACATCTCGTCCGTGCGGTCGACGAAAAAGTCATACGGTGGCGAGCAAAACACCGTCCACCGCCGACCGACCGGCGCCAATCCGCGGCGCAACCAGACGAAGGCATTGCCGGGCACGACCTCCACCCGATCCGTCACGTCCAGCGACGCCGCGTTTTGACGAATCAATTTGGCCGTCGGATGATGTTGCTCGATGAGCGTGGCCCGATCCGCCCCGCGGCTTACGGCTTCGAGCCCGAGCGCGCCGGTGCCGGCGAACAAGTCCAGCGCGTGGGAACCTTGAACGGTCGGTCCGATCAGATTGAAAATCGCTTCGCGCAGACGGTCTTTCATGGGCCGGGTGCGTAGGTCTCCGCTATACAGCAATTTTCGACCGCGAAACCGCCCGCCGATGATCCGCAGGCCCGCGATCGAATCGACCATGCCTCGCCGCTGGTCGGTCTGACGGTCCGCGTCGCGGCGGCCCGGCTGTTTTCCTGACAAATCCGGCCTCCCGCGGTTCGGTTTCTTTCCACTTCCACGCGGACCTTTAGCAGCCATGACGACCTTCCCGGAATGTCCTCGAATTGCCCCTGACCGACAATTATGGTACTGTACGAGTTGACCGAGGGGAAGCGACCATCGCAAGGGACTTTTTTTATGATCCGGCCGAAGATTGCGTTGTTGGCGTGTTTGGTGTCGATTGCGGCGGTTGCCGCGGCGGACGAAAAAAAACCGGCTGCGTCCGACCGTCCCGCCGCCGTCGAACGAAAAACAACGCCCAAGCCGTCCGTCACGGTGGAGAAACCATCGGCCTCGGAAAAGCCCGCTGCCGCAAAAAAGTCGGCCAAATCCGGCGAGACGTCGACATCGGTCGAAAAGCCGGCCAAGTCGGGGAAAAAATCGTCGCCGAAAAAAGAGTCGACGCCCGACCCGTCAAAATCCACCGATCAAAAAACCTCGTCCGAGCAGGGCCCCAAAGCCAAAGAGTTTTATCGTTTGCAGGGCGAGTTGAACATCTTGTTGGCCAAGCTGGCCAGTTTGCAAATCGAGTATCGGACGGCCAATGAGGATAAGCGGACCGAAATCCCGCAACAATGGAAGCGGCTGTTGCTCGAAGGAAAATCGCTCGAGCCGAAACTGATCGAGGCCGCGAAGCAAGCCTATGCGGAAGCGCCGAACGCCGATCCGAAGATCACGGTTTTTCTGAAAAAAATTCTGGTCGAGCAAGTCAACCGCGACGACTACGAACCGGCGGCCGACATTGGCCGTCTGCTGATGGAAAACCACGGCGCCGACCGCCGCGCGGCCAATTTGGCGGGCATCGCCGCGATGGCCGTCAACGATTTCGACGCCGCCGAGCGCTATCTGACGTATGCGGCCAAGGAAGGCTACTATCCGTCGGCCTCGTCCAGCGACAAGGCGGCGCCGATCGGCGCGTTTTATTTGCAGAACGTCGCCAATTACAAAAAAGCCTGGGCCAAGGAAAAGGCCCTGCGCGACGCCGAGGCCAAAGCCGACGACTTGCCTCGCGTGCTCCTGAAAACCACCAAGGGCGACATCGTCCTCGAACTGTTCGAGGATCAGGCTCCGAACACCGTCGCCAATTTCATCCACCTGGTCCAAAAGGGATTTTACAAAAATCTGACGTTTCACCGCGTGGTGGCCGGATTCATGGCCCAAGGCGGCGATCCGGCCGGCAACGGCTCCGGCGGGCCCGACTACAGCATCGCCTGCGAATGCTATCGGCCCGACGCCCGGCATCATTTTCGCGGCTCGTTGAGCATGGCGCATGCCGGCCGCGACACCGGCGGCTCGCAATTCTTCCTGACCTTCGTGCCGACGCCCCATCTCGACGGCCTGCACACCGTCTTCGGCCGCGTGGTTCAGGGCATGGACGTGCTAGCGAAGCTCCAACGCCGCGATCCCAACGATCCGGAGGCGCCCAAAGCCGATAAAATCCTCGACGCCGAAGTGCTTCGCAAACGCGACCATCCCTACGTGCCGAAAAAAATGCCCAAGTAGGCCTCTCGACTACGGAGCCATTTGACGGGCGATCTCGGCCGCGTTGAACGGTTCCGCCACCGGCGTCCTTCGGCATTCGCTCAGACTGCGAAACCACGTGCATTGACGCTTCGCCAACTGACGCGTGTGTTGCTGCACGAGTTCGATGGTCTCCGGCAACCCGCGACGGCCCTCAAGATGTTCGATCACCTCGCGATAGCCGACCGCTTGGCGAGCCGTTCGACTCAAGCGTCCGCGAGCCAAAAGTTCACGCACCTCCTCGACCAGCCCATCGTCGAACATCTGTCGACAACGCCGATCGATGCGCGTCGCCAGTTCGTCGCGAGGCCATTCGAGCGCGAACACGCGGCACTGCTCGGCCGAACGTTCCACGGCGAATTGCCGCTGCAACTCGCTGATCGGGCGGCCCGTCTTCTCGAACACCTCGAGCGCCCGGACCAGTCGCCGCGCGTCGTTCGCGTGCAATCGGGCGGCGGCCGCCGGATCCACGCGAGCCACTTGATCGTGCAGCCAGCCGGGTTCGCGACGTTGGGCCTCGGCCAGCAACCGGCGTCGCAACGTCCAATCGGCCGGCGGGCCCTCGAAAATTCCCCGCAGCAACGCCTTCAAATAAAGCGGCGTGCCGCCGACCAGCAACACCGCATGGCCCCGGGCGGCAATCTCCGCCGCCGAGCGACCCGCCGCCGCGACATACTGCGCCAAGCTGTACTCCTCGCTCGGATCAACGATGTCGACGAGATGATGCGGCACTTGCGACCGTTCCGCCGCGCTGGGTTTCGCCGTCCCGATGTCCATCCCGCGATAGATCGCCATCGAGTCAAGCGAGACAATTTCCGCGCCGATCCGACGCGCAAGCTCGACGCCCACGGCCGATTTGCCCGAGGCCGTCGGACCGGTCAAAAACCATGCGTCGCGTGCAAAATCGGGTGCGTTCATGAAATCTTCAATCCCCACAAAACGGCGGCACGGCGCGGCCGCAACAAGAGACGCCGACCACCGGCTCGTCCGACTCGAAAAGCAATCGGTGCGGGTCGTCGGCCTCGCGTCGCGGCAACGCCACGATGGTCCAATCGGCCCGTCGCCCCGGCTCCA
This sequence comes from Thermoguttaceae bacterium, assembly GCA_039698075.1. Lineage (GTDB taxonomy): Bacteria > Planctomycetota > Planctomycetia > Pirellulales > Thermoguttaceae > JAJFVC01. The sequence goes on from JBDKTJ010000001.1 coordinate 29,173, forward strand.
ATGTGCCCGCCCGATTTTCGCACCCCAACGCCCGCGCGCCCAGACACGTGCCCATCTGCAAAACCATGGCCGGCTCGACCGTCGGATGCCATCGCGCCACGGCGCGCATCTCGGCCAGCACGCTCAAGTCGGGCGACGAACCGCGTCCATCGGTGCCCAGCGCCACGCCGACGCCCGCCGCCAACATCTTTTCTAGCGGATACGCCCGACGCCCAAACCACCGATGCGTGCGCGGACAATAGACCACCGTCATCCGCTCGGCCCGGTCCGCCAACCACGCGATTTCCTCGTCGTCCAAATATCCGCCGTGCACGATCAACGCACGATCGGCCGCCGCCAAACGATGCAAATAATCCATCGGGCGAACGCCGGTCCGGACCGTCTCGCCATCCCATGCCCCAAGCTCATCCAACAGCCGCCGCAATGGACCGCCGCCGGTGCGCATCAGCTCCAATTCCTCGGCGCTCTCGGCCAAGTGCATGGCCAGCGGCAACCGTCGCTCGGCCGAACGTCGCACGGCGGCCTCCAACAATTCGGGATGCACCGTGAACGGCGCATGCGGACTGAGCCCCTGCCGCTGCCGCGCGTCCGAGTCGGGCAGGCCGTCCATGCGTTCCAACGCCGCCGCCACGCGATCCCGGGTCGGCGCGATCAACTCATGAAACAGCGTCGCTTGAACCGGCGAGTCGTCGAGCGCGTCGAGCGGCCAATCGGGCTGAGCGATTTCGCCGAGCGTCGTCACTCCCTGACGAAGGCTTTCTTGTAGGCCCATGGAGACCGACCGGCTTAGATCGCAACGCGTACGCGCCATCACGCGGCGAATCCAGTCGGCGAAATCGACGCGGGCCGAACCGCCAACGGATCCCAATGGCGACGTCAAATCGCTGAAATCTAGATGCGTGTGGGCGTTGACCAACCCGGGCAGCAGCGCAACGTTGCCCAGGTCACGAACTTCGGAACCCGCGGCGTTGCGTCCGACCGCGACGATCCGCCGGCCGTCCCAAGAGACGATTCCATCGGGAATCGGAGGGCCCGCGACGGGAAAGACATACCGGGCTTTCAGCGAAACCGTGGTCATCGGACGCCGTCAATCCAGCTCTTTGAGTTCTTCGATCCAGAGTCGGATTTCGTTGTCGTATTCGCTGGCCAGGTCGCCCTTGATCAGTTGGCGATGGAAGCTGGCCGCGCCTTCCTTGACCAGATCGGCCGCCTCGGCGCTGGGGAACCGCCGCATCGGGTCCGGCGCGATCAGCCCCCGACAAAAGTTCATCAGCAACTCGTTGCAGACCACCTCGCTCGGCAAGATATGCGGAAGCCGCTGGGCCAAAAATCGCTTGGCCTCCAACAGATCGCGAAAATTGCCCAGCCCGGCGAACGGCGGCGAACCGGACAACATTTCAATCAGCACGTAGCCCAAACTGGCCAGGTCGCTGCGCGGGGTGCTGTCGCCGCCGTCGAGCACTTCCGGCGCGGCATAGGCCGGCGTGCACGTGCGTCGGGCCGGCGCTTCGGCCACGTCAAACGCCGACCCCAAATCGACGATCTTCGCGTTGCCGGTCCGCTTGAGCATGATGTTCGACGGCTTCAAATCGCCGTGCACGATGCCCTCGCGATGCAACGCGGCCAACGCCGCCAGACAGTCGCGGACGATCGCCATCGCGATGCCCGGCTTCACCCGCGGCTGCATCGGACCTGCCGTGACAATCACCTGGTTGATGTAATTCCACCGCTTGTTGCTGACCAGGGTTTCCAACCGTTCGAGCATGTTGCGGGTCAGCAGCCGGCACAGATCGAACCCGTCGACCCACTCCATCTCCATCATTCGGATGCGGCTGCGATCGACCCAATTGTGAACGTCGAGCAGATTGTCTTGCTGGATCTGCGCGACCCGGCCCGCCACCTGCGCCATCCGGGCCATCGCCTCGTCATACGAACGCTCGTCCTCGTAGCGTTCCGGCGAAAAGACCTTCAACGCCACCGGGAGCGTGAAATGGTCGGTCCCGCGACGCTCCGTCAAATAGACCACGCCCTGGCCGCCCGATCCCAACAGCCGAATGAGCCGGTGATGCTCCGTCCAACTCAACCGCTGCTCTTCGAGAATCTGACGGTATCGGCCCAGCAACTCGTCGGAACACCGGATGGAGGAATGGCCACCCCACGTCCGGGTTGCACTGCCTTCCAGAAAGGTTGTTGTCGACATCGGCTGCAAAGAAAGCCCTTCCGTTTGCTCAACGAAGTAATTTACGATACCTATCCTACCTGTTTTGTCGCCCCGTCGTCCAGACCGATTCTCGGCCAACCGGTGAAAAACCACCCGAAAAACACTGGTTTTTATCGCCGTTTAAGGGTACATTTGTCGTGGTGTTTCATTTTACCACCTCTTCCAAGGGACTCCCGGAAGGAAATCCGATGATACGACGAACGATCGTCTTGGCTTGCGCCGTTTCTCTATGCTGTGTATTTACCCACCTCGCCTACGCAGCGTCCGATTCCAAAAAAACCGATTCGCCCAAGACGGAACAGAGGACCGAGTCGACGACGGGCAAGTCGCGTCGCCATCGTTCGGTCGAAGAGAAGCGGCTCTCCGCACCGTCGGCGGAAAAGCCCGCCACGGACGCTAAGACCGCGACGTCCGACAAAAGGACAACCGCCCCGGCCAAGCAGCCGGCCGCTGTAGAACCAAAGAAAACCAATGCGCCGGCCAAGTCGTCGGTCGCCGCCGATCAGAAAAAATCGGACGCTTCCGCCAAGAAGTCGGTCGCGGCGGAACAAAAATCCGGCAAGCCGGTCGAGAAGAAATCGGTCGTAGCGGCAACCAAACCAGCCGGCGAAAAGCCGCTGTTGGTTCGACTGACGCTCAAGGGCGACTTTCCCGAGTCGGCCCCAACGCCCGGCATGTTCAGCGAATTGCAGCCGTCGCTGGCCTCGATCATCGAACGGATGGACGCCGCGGCGGCCGACCCCAACGTCCGCGCCGTTTGGCTTCGGATCGAGGACTTGAACATCGGACGAGGCAAGGTTTGTGAGTTGCGCGGAGCGGTCGACCGGCTGCGGAAGGCCAAGAAGCCCGTGTTCGCCGAGTTGACGACCGCCGACGGTTCACAATATCTCATCGCTTCGGCGTGTTCTTGGGTGGTGATGCCGCCGTCGGGCATGTTGGTCATTCCGGGCGTTCGCGCGGAGATGCTTTTTTACAAGGGCCTGTTCGACAAAGTGGGGCTGAAGTTCGACTCCCTGCAAATGGGCAAATACAAGGGCGCCGCCGAGCCGCTCACGCGCACCGACATGAGCCCCGCGCTCCGCGAAAGCCTCGAAGCGCTGGTTGACGACGCCTACGATGATCTGGTCACCACGATCGGCAACGACCGCAAGATGAAGGATTACAAGGTCAAGACGCTTCTGGACCAGGGGCTGTTCACCGCGGCCACGGCCCGAAAGGCCGGCTTGATCGACGACGTCGTCTACGCCGATCAACTCCACGACGACATCTTGAAGTCGGTCGGCTGCAAGGACCTCGAATTGGTCACCACCTACAAAAAGAAACGCATCAACACCGATTTCTCCGGCTTTTCCGGCCTGATGAAGATGTTCGAGATGATGATGGGCGGCAAACCGTCGAAGCCCGTCAGCCAGAAACAAAAAATCGCCGTCGTCTACGCCGTCGGAACGATCGTCGAGGGCACGAGCAAGAACGATATGTTCAACGACAACTCGTCGCTCGGATCCACGACGCTCATCACGGCGCTCAAAAAAGCGATCGACGACCCGACCGTGGCGGCCGTCGTGCTGCGGATCGACAGCCCTGGCGGATCGGCCACGGCCAGCGATCTGATCTGGCGCGAAACGGTTCGCTCCAAAAAACCCATGATCGCCAGCATGGGCGACGTCGCCGGCAGCGGCGGCTATTACATCGCCATGGGCGCCAAAAAGATCATCGCCTCGCCCGGCACCTTGACCGGCTCGATCGGCGTGATCGGCGGCAAGCTGGTCGTCGGCGGGCTGTACCAAAAGCTCGGACTGACGACCGACGTGATCAGCCGCGGCTCGAACAGCGGTGCGCTGTCGTCCACGCAGCCGTTTACGCCCGACGAGCGAAGGGCCTGGACCGAGGTGCTCGAAGAAACCTATCGCCAATTCGTCGGCAAGGCCGCCGAGGGACGAAAGATGCCGGTCGAAAAACTCGAACAACTGGCCCAGGGCCGCGTCTACACCGGACGCATGGCCAAAAAACTCGGCCTGGTCGACCAACTCGGCACCCTGTCCGACGCGGTGACCGCCGCCAAACTGGCCGCCGGCTTGACGTCCGACGCCGACGTCGAACTGATGGTCTTGCCCGAGCCCAAAACCTTCTTCGAGCAACTGTTCGGCGATCCGTCGGCCTCGACCGATCTCGAATCGCTGCTGCCCGAAGGGTTCGCCCTGCTGCGGCAAACCCAATTGTTCCGGCAACTGCTCTCCGAGCGCGTGTTGCTGTGGATGCCCTATTCCGTCCAGGTCAAATAACCGACGCGTCGCTTACGAATCGTAGCGGATTTCGAGAACCTGGAAGCGAAGCGTGCCCTGCGGAACGTGAATCTCGACGCTGTCGCCAACCTTCTTGCCGACCAGACCCTGCGCCAACGGACTGGTCACCAAGATCTTGCCCGCGTCGTAGTCTTCCTCGCCGGCGCCGACCAGCGTGAACTCTTCCTCGTCGTCGAACATCAGGTCCTTCACCCGAACGATCGCTCCGAAGGCAATCTCGCCCTTGGGGATCAACGTCGGATCGACCAGCACCGCCCTCGACAGCTTGTCGCGCAACAGGTCGATCCGGGCCTGCATCATCCCTTGGCTTTCCCGGGCGCCGTGATATTCGGCGTTCTCGCTCAGATCGCCCTCGGCGCGGGCCGTGGCCAGACGTTCGAGAATTTTGGGCATCTCCACCGTGCTGAGATGTTCGAGATCGGCTTTGATTTTGTCGTAGCCCGTGCGCGTCATCGGGATGCGGTCGGCCATGGAGGTCTCCAACAAAAAAAACGCGACGCCCCCACGTAAATGGGGGTCGCCGGCGTAAAACTTCGCGATCCATACCTTGCGGATTCAGCCGTGGACGTCCACGACCCACGTCGATTTATCCTAGTCCGACCCAGCGAAAGCGTCAATCCCGTTGCCCACCGCGACGGCGTCCCGGACGATCGCGGGTCCTGCCGCTCGGCGTCAAAAACCGTCCTCCGAAAAAATCTTTGAAAAATTTCCGCCGGGCTCTTGTCAAAATCGTTTTGATCGCTAAACTCACGCTATCTTGCTTGTGGGTTTTCTGCCCATTTCAAGATTTTTTTGCAGTTAGTTGCGGGCTGCGTGCCCAAATATTAAACTAGAGCAGTTCCAATGCCAGACCTCCTGACGGTTCACAAACCTTCGACGGCTCACGGCGACAAGAACGGCCATGCCCGCAACCCAAGAATTTCTGCTCGGCGAATTTCAGCGAACGATCGACGATCGGTTTCGTCTGTCGATCCCCAGCGAGCTGGGCGATCTGCTGGCCGCCGAGTCGACCGATTGCATCTTGGCCAAGGAACGGCCCGGCTGCTTGAGTCTCTGGAGCGCCTCGGTTTGGCAGACCAAACTGGACGAAGGCGTCGAGCTGGTCAAACAAAAAATGCGGGCCGGCAAGTTGCAGGAACGAATCAGTCAGGTGCAACTCTTCGGCCGATTGCTGTCCACGCGGCATCGCGCCGTGCAGTTGGCCGGTCGTGGGCGGCTGGTCATTCCCGAAGGATTCCGCGAATTCCTGGGCGTCGCACCCGGCGGCGATACCCAGATTGTCGGAGCGGCCGTCTGCATCGAAATCTGGAATCCCACAGCCTGGTTGAAATACCTCGAAGGCCGAATGCCGCGATTCCGTCGCCTCTTCGATCGCCTCTCGCGATAACACGATACACGAGCAAACGTTTCCATGCCCGGTCCGGTGGGTCTTTCGAGATCAAAAACCCGGCCGTGTCATCCGGTTGGAGTTGCAAGTCACCAGGGATGGGTCCATTTTTCCGGACGCACGATGCGCCCGCCCATTCTCTCCCGGACCGGGCATGGTCTTTTATTTCGTTGTCACGTCGAACGTTGCACATGTCGGCGTGCGCTCCGCGATCGCCGACAATCTCTCGGTCGTAGAATCCGCTTCCTGCCAGGCTAGTGCTGTAGCATGTTGGGCGCCATGTCCACGCTTGCCGTGGGCATGTTTTTACCGAGAAAACCGCTACCTATCGTGAATCCGATCTAGCGGGCTATCCTTCGAGGCCGACGTAGGCCATTCGCAATTCATGCAAGGCGGACTCCAACTCCTCGCTCTCCGCTTGCGTCCGATTGCCTTCCGTCTTTTGCTGAAGCATCGCCAGCAGATCGATGGCATGCTTCGCCTGATCGAGTTGCCGATCCGCTTTCTTCGTCACTGGATTCGGCAACGCGCCCAACGCCATCGCGCCCTGCAAATAAAGCGTGCTGACCAGAAATGACAGCGTCGGCGGGGGCATGGGAATCTTCTGCTGCGGACCGCCCGCCGGCTTCTCCGCGACGCTCGGGTCCTGCTTTTCCGCTTCGCGTTCCGCCTCGACCCGAGTCTTCCAATCCTCGTCGATAATGATTTTCTTTTCAGGATTTTGCGAATCGTTCGACATGATCGATCCCTTCTTTCTCTACGCTACTCGCGCACTTGTCCGTCGCCGTAAACCACGTATTTGTAGCAGGTCAACTCATGAATGCCGCACGGCCCGCGCGCGTGAAACTTGTCGGTGCTGATGCCAATCTCGGCGCCCAGCCCGAACTGCCCGCCGTCGTTCAATCGCGTGCTGGCGTTGATCATCACCGCCGAACTGTCCACGCGCGCGGCGAACTGCCGGGCGGCGGCCAGATCGCGCGTGACGATCGCCTCGGTGTGTTTCGAGCTGTAGCGGTTGATGTGCTCGATCGCCTCTTCCAGCGAATCGACCACCTTGCACGAAATGATCGGGCCCAAGTACTCGGCTGCGAAATCCTGCTCCGTGGCCGCTTTCGCCCCGGGCAGCAATTTTTGCGTCCTCGCATCGCCGCGAATTTCAACGCCCCGGTCCATCAACGCGCGTCCGACCCGCGGCAACAGCGACTCGGCCGCGCCGGCGTGAACCACCAGCGACTCGGCCGCGTTGCAGACGCCCATCCGCTGACACTTCGCGTTCACGACGATCGTCTCGGCCATGTCCGGATCGGCCGACCGGTCCAGATACACGTGGCAATTGCCCGCATAATGCTTCAACACCGGCATCCGAGCTTCCTCGGTCACGCGGCGAATCAGTCCCTCGCCGCCGCGCGGAATGCACAAGTCGATGTACTCGGGCAGCCGGAGCAGATAGCCGACCGCGTCCCGATCGGTCGTGCCGACTTGCTGCACCGCATCGGCCGGCAACCCGGTCTCGGCGGCGGCGTCGGCCAATAGTTTCGTCAGCGCGGCGTTGGAATGAGCGGCCTCTTTACCGCCGCGCAGAATGACGGCGTTGCCCGCTTTGACGCATAGCGCCGCCGCGTCGACGGTCACATTCGGCCGCGATTCGTAAATGAAAAAGATCACGCCCAACGGCGCCCGGACCTTTTGCACCTCCAGCCCGCTGGGGCGAATCGAGCTCGAAATCACCTCGCCGACAGGCTCCGGCAGCGCCGCCACTTCGTCCAGCGCCCGGACCATCTCCGCAATGCGCGACGGCGTCAGTCGAAGCCGATCGACGGCGGCGTCCGACAATCCGAAACTCGGCGCCGCATCGATGTCCAACTGATTGGCCTTCGCCAACCCATCCGACCGTTCGCCGAGCAATTCGGCGCAGCGGCGAAGCCATTGTTGTTTTTGTCGGCCCGTCACCACGGCCAGCCGAGCCGCCGCCCGTTGGGCGCGCTGGGCCAGCTCCACGCATGTTTTTTCCAGTTCGTTCATAAGACTATTTTTCTCAACAAATGAGCGCTGATCTTGAAAGAAAAAACGCCGCGCGTCAATCAAAACCTCCGGTGGCCTGAAACATCACCAGCGCCTGACGCACCGCGGCGACGTCGTGCACCCGGAGCACGTGCACCCCGTGCCGCGCCATCGACAACGCGACGCCGATCGTCCCGGCCGACGGGTCGGGCGACAAAAATCGCTTGCGCGAATGCCCGATCAACACCGGACACCCCAACGCGTGCAACCGCTGCACGTTGGCCAGCAGTTGCAGATTGTGTTCCACGGTCTTGCCGAACCCGATGCCGGGGTCCAAAGCAATGCGATCTTGCAGGACGCCCGCCTCGACCAGCGCGTCACGGCGGCCGCGTAGATACTCGAACACTTCGGCGACCACGTCCTGATAGGTCGGCTCGTCCTGCATCGTGCGCGGCTCGCCTTGCATGTGCATGGCGCAAACGCCGCAACCGGTCTCGACGGCCAACGGCAGCATCGCCGGATCGCCGGCCAGCGCGGCAATGTCGTTGATGATCTCGGCGCCGGCGTGAATCGCATGGCGCGCCACGATCGCCTTCGACGTGTCGATCGACACCGGCACATTGGTCTGCCGGCACAACGCCCCCACGACCGGCATCACCCGCCGCAGCTCTTCTTGAGCGTCGACCGGCAGGGCGCCGGGCCGAGTGCTTTCGCCGCCGATGTCCAAAATATCCGCGCCCGCGGCGACCAATCGCAAACCGTGCTCCACGGCCGCCTCGGCGTCAAAACAATGTCCGCCGTCGGAGAAACTGTCGGGCGTGACGTTGACGATGCCCATCAACAGCGGAAGCCGCCCGACCGAAAGCGTGCGGGTGCGAAGCGTCCAGTGGTCGATCCGGTTTTGCTGCAATGTGCTCATCTCAATTAGTGTAGCACATTCGCCCGCCGCCCTCCACCTTCCGCGATCCGCCCTCACCAGGGCTTTTCCATCAGCCCGACGATCTGTTGGGCGACGCGGCAGATGGCCTCTTGCTGGGCCGTGGCGACCGACTGGCCGACCTCGGGTACGACGTCGCCTGTGCCGGTCACGTCCGCGATTTCCTCGGGCAGCGGAACCGATTGCGTGTCGCGAAGCATCCGCCCCTTCCGATCGAGCCAGCGCACTTCGACGCGAATCGCCACCTCGATGTCGCGGGCGTCGCCGGTCATGCCCGGCACCAACACTTGCTTCTTGTCCGACGCAATCCGTCCGGACAACACGCTGTCGGCGTTCGCGTTGGCGACCACCTTGTACGGCGTCTTCAATTCGATTTCCTTGACCACGGCCTCGGTCAGACGTTCGCCCAGATTGCGGCGGAAACTGTTCGACTGGAACACCGGCACGTAGACCGTGTGAATTTCCGTCGGAAACAGCGTTTGATTGCCGAGCTGATAGCCGGCGCAGCCGCAAAGCAACAGCGGAAGCCAAAGCCAGCCGCCAAGGGCGCGAATCGGTCGACCAAGCCAGCCGCGTTTCATCTCAGGTCACTTGTTCGATTTCAGCAAGTCGTTCAACCATTTGAAATGGTCGGGCGGATTGTCCGGCTCGTTGCGAATCTGGTCCATTCGAGCCTGCGACTGCTTCGCCCGCTCCGTCGCCGGAAATTCGTCGATCACGTTCTTGTAGTAGATTTTCGCCGCGCCATAGTATTTGTTCTGATCGTAGTACTGAGCGATCGCATACATGCGATTGGCCTTCTCTTCGACAATCTGAGCCTCGGCCCTGACGATCCGCTCGCGTTCGGGCCCCAGCTTGTCGCCGTATTGCGACAACGTGTTCTTGGCCAGCTTGTCGGCATCTTTCAGCGGACCGCCGACGTACATCGTGCCCTGATACATCCGCATCTTCGCCTGAAGACACAAAATGTGGGCCTTCATTTGAAATTCGCTGTTCGGATACTCTTTGCGCAGCAGGTCGTAGTTGTAGGCCGCGTTTTCATATTGGCCTCGCCGGAAGTACGCGTTGCCCAACGCCATCAGCGAGTCGTCGGCCAGCGGGCCCGTCGGATCGTTCAGCCGAACCCGCTCAAACGCTTGGACCGCGTAACCGAACGTGTCGAACAACGGCCGACCGTCGTCGGTCACGTTCGGCGCGATCGTCCACATCGGTTTCGTCTCCTGCAATTGCTCCCAATAACGCCCGATCGTGAACTCGCGGGTCGAAACCTTGTCGAGATGCCGGGTGTTCGAGTATTTTTTCAGCAGACCGCCGTAGGTGTCGTGGGCTTTCGGATAGAGGTCGGCGAAGAATTCGCTCTCCCCCTTCAAAAACAGCGCGTCTTCCTCCAACGGCGAATCGGGCCAGCGATCCGCGGCCTTGGCGAACTGCGGCGCCGCTTCCTTGTACTTCTTCTCCGCGAACAGCCGCTTGCCTTCCTGCATGGCCGCCCGGGCGATCTTCTCGTCGGGTCCGTAGCCCGCCGCATTCTTGACGTTCTTATACACCTTGTCCGGCGCTAGGTCGGCCAGATCGAATCCCTTCTTTTCTTCCTCTTCCTTCTTCTTCGCCTTGACGTCGTCGATGCGGACGCCGTCCTTGCCTGCCGCCGGAAGCTCGTCCGGAATCGCCGGCGGAGGTCCAACGATCGGCGTCTCGGCCGAGGTGGGAATGATCAGCGGGCCGGACCCGTCCACGGGCTTTCCACGCGGGCCGGGACTCGAAGGTCCGGGAATCAGCGGGCCAGGCACGTCCGACCCCACGGCCGGCGACGTGGCCGTTGCACTGGTCGTCGCGGCAGCCGTCGCGCCGGCGGCGGTTCCCGACGTGGCCGAACCGGTCGTGCTGGAACTCGAACGCCGCCCGGTCAACGACTTGAACAGCCAGCCGTCGTATTCGTAGTTGCCGCTGTTGTCGCGATTTTGCGCATTGCTCGGAGCCGGGGGAACGCCGGCGCAACCGCCGACCGCGCCGACGGCCAACGCCAACGACAGCCAAAAACGCGCCGTTTCGCTCGACATAAGGGACATCCTTGTCCGCTCGAAAATGGAGAATCCACCGTGGAGGATCGCGAGTGGAACTCGAAATCCATTCCTTTCCCGATCACACCTCGCCTTGCACGTCTTCCGCAACCTTGTTCCTAATCGCCCAACAACCCCAGATACCGGTGCATCTTGGGTTTTCGACCCAGCAAGTGCGTCAAGTAACGGTTCAACAGGCCTCGCACTTCGCCGAGTCCCCGGGCGTCGACTTCCATACGCCGCCACGCTTGACCGTCGGGGTCCGCCAGTTGAAGCATTGTTTTCAATGCGCCCACGCTGACCGACGCGACTTCTTTTTTTCCTCCGCGACATTGGTTGCACAACACGCCGCCGTCGAGCTGGCCGAACGCGATTCGGCCCGAGCCGCCGACCGGCTTGCCGCACTCCACGCACATTTCCAACGAAGGCATGTGGCCCAACAGCCGCAACGCCCCCAGTTCAAACCGCACCACGCGCTTGGCGACCGACTGGCCGGCCATCAACGCCGCCAACGTCTCGTCCGCCAAATCGAACAACTCCGGATGAGGATCGTATTGGTCGGTCAATGCCCCCAACAGCTCGGCGACGTAGTAGCCCGCGTACAGGCCCGACAGGTCATGTCCGACCGGTCGAAACCGCCGCAGAAGCTTCGCCTCCGTCAGCAAGTCCAAGGCATCCGACGCTTTGCGGAGGAAGACTATTCGACAAAGGGCCAACAGGTCAAGAGCAGACTCGAAAGGCCCCTTGAGACGCCTACCTCCCTTCGCTAAAGCGCTCATTTTACCAAACTCTCGGCTAAAAAGCGTCACCACGAGGCTGGTCTCGCTGAACTCGACGACCCGGATCACGATGGCCGAGGCTTTTTCGGAGGACATGGAATGAGATGAATGGGGGAACCGCAGATAGACGCGGAGGAACGCCGATGAAAAACAAACGGACAAAAAATTGACAAAAGACATCCGCGCGTGGATCTGCGGTTCCTTGTCAACGTTGACCGAGATACTTTTTTTCTTTCTTCCGCATGACGGCGCGTTGTTCCGGCGTCGTGTCGTCATAGCCGACCAGATGCAGCGCGCCGTGGATGACGTACAACAGCAGTTCACGCTCGGGCGTGTTGCCGTAGCGCGCCGCGCAACGGCTGGCCGTGTCCGCGCTGGCCACCACTTCGCCTTCCAACAGCCCGGCCGATCGCTCAAGCACGAAACTCAACACGTCGGTCGGCGTCGGATCGTTCAAAAACTCGTCGTGCAGTCGGGCGATCGTCGGATCGTCAACCACAGCCACGCTCAACTGAGCGTCTGCGATGTCGGCGTCGTCCAGAATCGCGCGAAGGGCAAGCCGCATCCGTCGCCGGTCGACCGGAAGTTTTTTCTGTCGATTGGTAATCGAGATCGAAATCAAAGTCGTTCTAGCCCCTAGTCCCTGCTCCCTTGCCCCTCATCCTCACGCCGTTCGCTGCTCGGGATACTTGATTCTTCCGTGATAGATGGACGTCAACGACATGACCATGCTTTTTTCGATGGTCCGCAGTTCTCGGAGCGTCAGGCCGCTCTCGTCAAACTGGCTGTCGTGCAGGCGTTTTTCGGCGATTTCCCGCACGAGGCTCTCAATCCTCGCGGGCGTAGGCTCGACCAACGTTCGGCTGGCGCTTTCCACCGCGTCGGCCAACATCAGGACGGCCGCCTCTTTGGTTTGCGGCTTTGGACCCGGATAGCGGAAACTGCTTTCATCCACTTCGCCGGCGTTCGGATTGGCCTGTTGTTGTTCGGTCGCGCGACCGAAAAAGAATTCAACCCGCGTCGTTCCGTGATGCTGAATGATCAGGTCGATGATCGGTTGCGGCAGCCGATGTTGCCGGGCCAGATCGGCGCCGTCCTTGATGTGCGCGATGATGACCAGCGTGCTCATGGCCGGCACGAGCGTTTCGTGGCGATTGTCGTCGGGCCCTTGGTTTTCGATGAAATAGCCCGGTTTGAGCATCTTGCCGATGTCGTGAAAATACGCGCCGACGCGAACCAGCAGCCCTCGGGCGTGGATGCTTTCGGCGGCCGCCTCGGCGATGGAACCGACGGTGATCGAATGGTTGTAGGTGCTCGGCGCCCGACGGACCAATTCCTGAAGCAGCGGATGGGCCACGTCGCCCAACTCCAACAAGCTGAGATCCGTCAATACGCCGAACAACTGCTCGATGAACGGCAGCAGCCCGGTAGCCAAAAAGCCCGCGGCCAACGCCCAAAGCCCGTTGCGAACGCCGTCTCGAAGCAGCGGAATCCCCATCGGTTGATCGTCGACCAATGCAACCGCCACGTAAAGCACCGTGGCCACGGCGCCGGCGAACAACCCGACGTAAATCAGCTTGCTGCGATGCCGAATCGAGCCCAAGCTCAAAATGGCCGCAGCCGACGTGCACACCAACAGCAAAAACTCCTGCAACCCGCGACCGATGGCCAACACGACGATCATCGCCACCATGCCGGTCAGCAACAGGGCCAATTCCTGGCGATAGACGATCGCCATGATCATGCCGAACAGCAGCACGGGCACCAATTCGCCGCGCCATGCGTCGGCCGCCGCCCAGCGGGCCAGCGCCACGGTGGCCACGGCCATCATCAACAGCACGACCAGCCGCGTGAGGCTCGCCAACGGCCCGCGCTGACGGTATCGCATGTAAATGCCGCACAACAGCATCGCGCCGAAAATCATCGCCGTGATGGCCGCGAATCGCGCGATGCGCAGCGGGATCGAACGCATCTGCAACGAGGCCGCATATTCAAGCCGCAATAAATCGAGTTGCTCCTCGTCCAACGGCTGACCCGGCCGCGACAATTTCTGGCCCACCGAATACTCGGCCAACACGTCGGGAACGGATCGCACGGCCTCGGCGACGGCCAGCTTCGTGGCCACGGGATCCAGGGTCAGCGTCGGCCGCAACCGCGGTTGAATCCACGCGAACAACGAATCGGCGACGGCCGAAAGCTCGGGCGTTTTGCGCAGCGCGTCGCGGATGGCGGTTCCGTCGCCCAACAATACGTCGCCGACCTGAACGACCCGCTTCGCCTCGGGATGCCCGATGGGATAGACCGTGATTTCTTTCTGATTTTCCTTGCCCGACGGAAGATCCTTCGGCAACAACAACCCGCGGTCCTCGAACGGTTTGAACACGTCGGCGATTGCGTCGCTCATCCGTTCCAGATTTTCCTGCGGCGTGAAGGCCGCGCGGAACTCGCGGAACTGTTCGGCCTGCTTTTTCGCGTCGGGCGCCTTCGCCCCTTCGGCCAACGGCGGCTGAAACGTCTTCCAGATCTTCGGGTCGAGCTTGTCCAACGTCGGCGCCGCGGTCAACTCGCTCAACACGACCCGCAACCGGGCCCGCAACTGCACCAACGGCGACGGATCTTGCACGTACACGCGCGGCACCTGATCGGCGGCTCGTTGCCGGGCGTCTTCGGTCGCCTCCGGATCGGCCTTCGTGAACGGCACGGCGGCCACGACCTCGCGCGGCGGCGTGTAGCCGGTCCGATAAGAAAACGCCGGCGCCCACGCATGAACCACGACGCTCAACACCAGCGACGCCAGCAGCGCCAACCCAACCCGCCCCAACACGTCCTGACGGCGCAGACCGGTCCACGCCCGCTCCCATTGGCCCGGGGGAAGCTCGAGCGAAGCCACCCGCTCGAATCGCTTGCGTTTGCGCCAACCAAAAAACATTTTTTAGAGGGGCTAGGGTATTGCGTCAGGCAAATGGAACATGATGGGCGCCATGCTTGCTAAGCGAGCGTAGCGAGACAGCAAGCATGTTTGCCGTTCCGTCATGCCCACGACAAGCGTGGGCATGGCACCCATTTTTTCTGAATGATACAGAAGAAGGGCATTCATTTCTGAATCACTACGCTAGGGGCTAGGAATCAAAAGTTTTTCGTTTACTTTCTTTCATACGCGTCGACGATTCGCTGCACCAACGGATGCCGCACGATGTCGGCCGCGGCGAGTTTCACGGCGGCGATGCCGTCGATCGCGTGCAGCCGGGCCAACGCGTCGACCAGCCCGCTCTTCATCTTCGGCGGCAGGTCGATTTGGGTTACGTCGCCCGACGCGACAATCTTCGAGCCCGCGCCCATGCGCGTCAAAAACATCTTCATCTGCGAGACCGTCGTGTTCTGCGCCTCGTCCAAAATGATGAACGCCTCGTTCAACGTCCGCCCGCGCATGTACGCCAGCGGAATCACCTCGATCACGTCTTCTTCGGTGTATCGGGCGATCAGGTCGTGGTCCATCATCTCGTGCAGCGCGTCCAACAGCGGGCGCAGATACGGATTGATCTTCGCCTGCAAATCGCCCGGCAAAAACCCGAGGCTCTCACCGGCCTCGACGGCGGGCCGAACCAACACGATCTTCCGAACCAACTCCCGCTTCAACGCGGCGACGGCCATGGCGACGGCCAAGTAGGTCTTGCCCGTGCCCGCCGGCCCGCTGCACATCACGATGTCGTTCTTCTCAATGGCCTCGAGATATCGGGCCTGACCGGGGCTCCGGGCGCGAATCTGTCGGCCCGCCCGAAACACCTCGACCGACGGATGCCCGGTGGGCGATTGGCCGTTTTGCACGCCGTTGAGCACCCGCGTCACGTCGTCCGGAGAAAGCGTGCCCAACTGGTTCGCGCAGACCTGCAACTGCTCGAGCGTCTCGGTGGCCTTGGCCACGTCCGTCTCCGGCCCGGCAATGTGAATTCGGCCGTCACGAACCGTGATGCTCACGCCCAGGGCGTTGCGAATGCGCCGCAAATGCTGATCGCAGGCGCCGAACAGCGTCAACAGGGCCTTGGAACTGACGACCGATATGGTTGATTCCATCATCTCGATCTGCGCCAACGCCCTCGTCAAAAAAAAATCTTTACGGTCCCAATATCAATTGTACCCGAGAATGAGGCCCGCGGACGCAAGTCGGACGCCCCGCCAAAGAAAACGACCCGCCCCTCGCCCGGACAACATGCATTCCAATTATACCCGGCACCCGCCAAGCCTTATAGTCACACCCTACTTGCGAGCTACAAACACATACCCCCCCGAACTCTTCCGAAGGGGTGTTGGGAGGTCAAATCTGTTCAATATGCAAGCCGCGACGTCGTCGTTCGACCAGCCGAGCGTTGTCCAACGTGGCCGCCACTTGTTTGACGTCCTCGACGCCGGGCAGCACCAACATCGGGTCCGTGCGGTCGTGCGACGCGATGCGGATCGTGCCCACCCCGGTCAGACGATCCAGCGGTCCTTGCTCGAACGTGATGTCGTCGACGTCGAGCAATTCGATCCGATTGTTCACGCGCCGCACCAGCCCCGACTCGTGGATGAATCGCCGCGACGTCAACACATAATGAACGCTCAGCCGACGATAACACAACAACGAGAGATAGTAACACCACGGCAGCACGGCCACGGCCAAAACCGTTAGCCACCAAACGGTGGTCCGCGCCCAAAACACCCCGATCAGCAACGCCACGAGCGAGATCAGTCCGCAGACGATCCACAGCCCGGCCATCGCCTTCGATGAGTAGCCGCCTCGCCAGATTTCTTCTTCCGCCGGTTCGGCCACCACGTTTTGCGACACGACGGGACTCGACGTCCCCGCATCGCCCGGTTCGAGCCGTTGCCCACACCGATGACAGAAGACCGCCTGTTCGACCGATTCGACGCCGCATGACGGACATTGCATGGCAACACCCCCTTTTGGACCCATGTATTATAAGAGCGGAACGCGAACGGTGGAAGATGGAGGAGACGCCACCCCCACTCCCCAGCAATTTGCCTGCCTTCCGCCTTCCGCCCTTTTCGAGTACATTGGGAGTTGCCGCTTCGGACGGGAATTGACCATGAAGTGTCCCTATTGCCTCGCCGACAACGATCGGGTGCTCGATTCGCGGGCAAGCCAGGACGGGTTCGCCATCCGTCGCCGCCGCGAATGTCTGGCCTGCAAGCGCCGCTACACCACCTACGAACGCATCGAGGCGACGACCGTCAAGATCGTCAAAAAAGACGGCACGCGTGAGCCATTCGATCACGCAAAGATCAAGCGGGGCCTCGAAAAAGCCTGCTGGAAACGGCCCGTCCGCGACGAACAACTCGAAGCGATCATCGCCGCGGTCGAAAACGAGTTGGAGGCCAATTTCGAGTCCGAAGTGGAAAGCCGCCACGTCGGCGAACTGTTGATGCAGCACCTCCGCAAGATCGACGAAGTGGCCTATGTGCGGTTCGCCAGCGTGTATCGCCAGTTCAAGGACGTCCAAGATTTCGTCGAGGAGTTGCGGCCCATGCTGGCCAATCCGCGTAAATCGCCATAGCGACGCGTCTCGAAAATCTCTCCCTCGCTCTTCGTAAGAGGGGCCGGGGGGACGAACAGAAGCGATCGGTGGTCGGTGGATGGGATATTCCGATGCTCGAATGGTTGCAATCCCATGAAATCCTGTTGGGCTGGCTGGGCGCCGTTTCGGTGTTGATGTTCGTCGGCAGCCTGATTTTGGTGCCCTGGCTGGTCATCCGCATTCCGCCCGACTATTTCGTGCATCGCCGTCGTTGGCTCGACCGTCACTCCGGCCGCCACCCGTTGGTCCGCGTCTTGTTGCTGGCCGCCAAAAATCTGCTCGGCGTCATCCTGGTGTTGGCGGGCGTCGCCATGTTGGTGTTGCCGGGCCAAGGCATTTTGACCATCTTGATCGGCTTGATGTGCATCGATTTTCCCGGCAAGTTCGCGCTGGAAAAACGTCTGGCCAACCAGCCGCCGATTTTGGCCGCCATGAACTGGATCCGAACCAAAGCCGGCCGGGAAACGCTGGCAGTAACCTCCAGTCGGAGGGACCACTCTAGTCCCTAGCCCCTGGCCCCTAGTTCGTTCTTCCCTCACTGCTGCCGGGCGATGACGAAATCCGTCAGTCCCCGCAGACTCGCCGCCGCCGCGGTAGTCGAAAGCGTCGAGAGCCGCTCGCCGGCCTGATGGGAAAAAGACCCGGCCTTCTGGCGGGCGTAAGGGATCGCCTGATACCGCTCGAACCACGGCCGCAACGCCTCTTGGCGGTGGTTGCCGCTGCGTGAAAGAATCGCGATCAACTCGGGCCGCTCCTGGCGGTCAACCGTGCCCAGCAGCCGGATCAGCGGCAACGTGGCCTTCTGTTTGGCCAGATCGGTGCCGAGCGACTTGCCGACCACCGCCTCGTTGCCCAACAGATCGAGCACGTCGTCGGCGATTTGAAAGGCGATGCCCAAGTCGCGGCCGTAGTCGGCCAACGCGGCGCACGTCTCCGGCGACGCACCGGCGTAATGGGCGCCCACCTCGCAGCAGCAGGAGGTCAACGACGCCGTCTTGCCGGCGACAATCTCAAAATAGCATTCCTCGGTCAGGTCGAAATCGCCGCGGCTCTCCACCTGACGCAACTCGCCCTCGCACACCCGGCGCGTCGCCTGACTGATCAGCCGGATGGCGAACGGATCCTCGAGCGACCCGGCCAGACACATCGCCTTGGCGAACAGATAGTCGCCCAGCAAGATGCTGGTTTCGTTGTTCCATCGGGCGTTGATCGTGTCCAGGTGCCGCCGAATCGTCGCCTCGTCCAGCACGTCGTCGTGAATGAGCGTCGCCGTGTGGATCAACTCGACCATGGCCGCCAGCACGCGATGCTCCGGACGAAGCCCGCCGCAGGCCAGCCCCGACAACAGCACCAACGCCGGCCGCAACCGCTTGCCGCCCAGCCGAAAACCATGCCTGACCAACTGATCGACGAACGGATGGTCGCTCGAAAGCTCGCGGCGGAGCAACTCTTCGACTTCCTGAAGTTCCCGGGCCACCGGCGCATACAATGCACGGAGATTTTCCGGAACGACCACCGGCTGATTGCCCGACGAATCCATGAGCGTGCCTTTATACCAACTTTCGATGGATTCTGCGATTCACCGCGTGTTTGCCTTTCGGAAAAAACACGCCGCTCCCCGCGCTTTCCGCGCGAGGGACGCTCAGAACCCAATGAGAATCCGTATTGCGAGGATAATCCATCGATTCTAACCGTCTGAACGGGGTTCCGTCTAGCGGGGTGTCCTACCAATTACCATGCAAACGTGCGTGTCGCCGCCTGTTGACCCCTCGTGAAAACAGGCTAATTTTCCCTGATGGAAACGCCGCTTTGAATTGGAACGTGTGTAAGTTCAACAAGTCGGCTTAACCAAACCCCCTGCATCCGGTATTCCGCCACCACCCTGCCCATCCGCAACAACGCCTCAACCTCCGCCATGTCCGCTCGACGATGGTACACGATCGCATAGCGACATCGAGGCAACGTCGTCGCGGACTCCAATTTCCAACCGATCAACATGCTCCCGCTCTGTTGAAGCGACCGCGAATTGAGCGTCACGCCTGCCGGTTGATAAGGCGCCAGACTCGGCGCAAAAAACACCGGACCGCCCGACGCCCGACGAGCCGCCTCGGCCAGCATCGGCTCACGGACCGTGTCGCCCCAGTAGGTCGCCTCGAATCCCAATTGCACCGCCCCGGGCAGTCCGCCCACCAATGCGTTGTAATAACTCAGTTGACAAGGAAAGTAGGCCGCCAGCCCGACGCCCTGCAACACAACAAACCCCGCCAACGCGGAGTTCCACCACCACGACCGCCCGATCAGTCGACCGACGCCGACGCCCACCCAAATCGCCCAAAGCGGAAAAACCATCAAAAACAGTCGAACGCCGTCATAAACCGGCACGCCCGGCCACGAAAACATCAGCAACACGAAGAGAAGAGCGGAGCAGGGACAGAGCAGATCGGAGTGAAAAGCAGGGGACTGCCCGTTGGCGGACTTCTCGTGAAAAAACTTCCACATTCCGAACACTCCGAGCGCCAAAAACCCAACCGGCACGGTCACGGCGAACAGCACCCAAGGATAATGCCACGGCACAGCGCGGTCCGCCCACGCTTGGCCAAAATAAAACACATGCAGCGACGGCCGCCAAGGCCCGGTGGCCAAATATTGCCACAGCCGCGACGCCGGGTCCGTCCAAAGCCACGGCCATCCGACAAAAAACGTCGCCGCGCCGGAGGCCAGCCAACAGACCAACGGCACAACGGCCCGACGCCGGAGTCGCCAAACCAGCCACACCGCGACCGGCGGCACAATCAACAGTCCGTGCAATCGAATCAGCAGCGTCGCGCCCCACGCCACGCCCGCCAATACATACACCCAACGTCGCCCGAGCCGAACCGCCTCCGTCGCAGCAAACACGGCCGCCACGAAAAACAACGCCGTCAGCATGTCGAGCGCCGCCAGGTGGGCGTGGGCGAACGTCCGAGGCATCAGCGCCACGGCCGCCGCCGCCATCGTGCCGGCCACGGGTCCTTCGCGTCGGGCGGTCCATCGGCCAACCAGCAGAATGAGCAGTCCGAACGCCATGGCCGGCGCGAATCGGGCCGCCGCAACCGAGACCACGTCCGGATTGTCCGGCGCCGGATCGAGCAGCGCGTGGCTGAGACCCAAGATCACGTATCCCAGCGGGGCTTGGACGGGCGGACCGTCCGGCGGCCAGCAGAAGTTCTGCTCGACGTTCGACGGCGTGAAAAATGCCCAACCTTGATGACGCATCGCCGCGACCAACTGTTTGCCCTGGTCGATCAGGCAAATCTCGTCGCACGTCACCCCCGGCCCCCACCCGTCCGGCGCAAGCGTGGCCAACGTGGCCGCAGTGGCGACCAACGCGACCAAAAACGGACCGTGCAACGTCATGCGACGGATCATCAAAAAATTGCCTCGCAACCAAGCCCGCCCCCCATTCTATAACGATCCGGCCTTTCGATCCACCCGGATTGGGGCCACCGTCGGGCAGGTCGCCAAAGCGGTCGCACGACCCGGAAAAAGCGGGCTAGAATTGTGTTACACCTTGAGGAGCGTCTGTCACAACATGGAAACCGCCGACAATCTGCCGCCCGACGCCGGAACCGATGCCACGCTGGTCGCCGCGTTGGATCGGATCAACCGCTTGACCGGTCGCGCCAACCGGCCCGACGCCTCGTCGCCGCCCGACGCCTTCACGCCGACCGAACCCATGTCGTTCGGCGAGGCGCAACTGACGGACAGTCACGTCGAGGCGTTGGTGTTGAAGTTTCTTTTGGCGCGCGGCGACGCGACCGGACGCGACGTGGCCGATCAGGTGAAGCTGCCGTTTGCGATGGTCGAGGAACTGCTCCGAGAAATAAAAGAGCAGCGGCTGATCGCCCATCGCGGTTCCGCGCCGATGAACGATTTCGTGTATCAACTCAGCGATCTGGGGCGCGAGCGGGCCCGGCGCTATACGCAGCATTGCACGTATTTCGGCGCGGCGCCCGTCTCGTTGCGCGACTACGTGGCCGGCGTTCAGGCCCAGTCGTTGACCACCCAGCACCCAACCGAGAAAGACCTGCACGAGGCGTTTTCCGACCTGGTGCTGAGCGAAAAGATGCTCGATCGGCTCGGACCGGCGATCAACTCCGGCCGGGGACTGTTTTTGTACGGCCCGCCGGGCAACGGCAAAACCAGCATCGCCGAGCGAATCACCGCCGTGTTCGGCAACACGATTTGGATTCCCCGGGCCATCGGCGTCGACGGCGAGATCATCCGGTTGTTCGACCCGATGAATCACGAGGAGGCGCCGCTGCCGCCCGGCGGCGGATTGCTGGACGCGAGCAAGATCGACAAACGCTGGGTGCGCATCCGACGGCCCACGATCGTCGCCGGCGGCGAATTGACGATGTCGCAACTCGAGGTGACCGTCAACCAGTCGACCGGCATCTGCGAAGCGCCGCTGCAACTGAAGAGCAACTGCGGCACGCTGGTGATCGACGATTTCGGCCGCCAGCGAATGCGCATCGACGAGCTGCTGAATCGCTGGATCGTGCCGCTCGAAAAACGCTACGATTTCCTGAATCTGCCCAACGGCAAAAAAATCAAGGCGCCGTTCGATCAGTTGGTCGTCTTCTCGACGAATCTCGAACCGCGAGAACTGGTCGACGAGGCCTTTTTACGGCGAATTCCTTACAAAATCGAAGTGACCGACCCCAGCGAAGACGAGTTCCGCCGGCTCATTCGGACCGTCGGCGAGCGGTTCGGCATGGCCTATCAATCCGACGTGGTCGACGATCTGATCGCCTCGCACTATCGGCAAGGCAAACGCCCGCTGCGGTTTTGCCACCCTCGCGACTTGCTGCTCCAAGTGGTCAACGATTGCAAGTATCGAGGCGTTCCGCCCGAGATGACCCGCGAACATTTTGATCGCGCCGTCGAGAATTATTTCGCGGTCATGTAATCAACGACGGCGAACGTCGTCCCCTCTCCCACCGGGCTGGGGTGAGGGCGATTCGACCCCACCGTTTTCGCGGAAGAGCATCCCTACATTTTCAAGTTGGCGCGCCCATCAATCCGCGTTGGCTTTCGACAGCACGTCGGTCCAGAACTTTTGGGCTCGGCGGTGCCACTCCAGAACGGCTTTCTTTCGTTCCGGATCCTCGATCTCGATCTGTTGCATCCGTTGGTTCGCCCAATCGAGCATGAACTGCGCCGCACGACGACTGATCCGCGGCTTTCCGCCGATTTCGACGTAATACGGGCCGGTCATGGCGAATCGATACGTTTTTGGATTTTCGGTCACCACGCGAATCGCAAGCCATCCGCTCCGGTCGAACCGAATCTTGGGCAGTTGTCCGCTTCGGGAATAGGTTTCGTAAGGGACCGAAACGTCGACCTTGCCGTTGCGAAGGATTTCGATATTGCGGATCTTTTCGCGCGTGGAAAGCCCCAAGTCGATCGCCAATTCGATGGACTCGCCCGTCCCCGACTGAAATACGTGGCCCGGCAACTCGCCGCCGACCATCGGAGTGATGAGCGGACCGTTCGTCACAAACACATGGCCCTCGCGAAACGATTGCCACCATCCTTTATAGTCAAACGGCTCGTCCACGTGCACATACACCCGATTGTAGCCGACCGGATTGGGCGAGTCGCCCGACCCGCTGCCGGCGCTCGGCGGAATCCGCAAACCGCATTCGAGCAACTGGAAATAGAGGAACTGCGACCATTGTGCGTTGCCCAACGGCGAAGGATATTCAGCCAGCTTGCGAGGCCGCCCGCCGCCCTCGTCGCTCGACGAACTGTCGCGGCACAATCGGCGATGGGCCACCTGGATCGAATCGACCTGACCGGCCGCGACCAGCATCGGCAAATCCCACCAACACGGCTGCGTCGCGTCAACCCACAGATCGCCGCCGCGTCGTGCGTCCGGCAAAAACTCCATCGCCGACGGCCAATCGCCCTCGGCGGTCGGCAGCTTCAACGGATTGGACCGATTCAACAACAGCAGTTCCGTGCCCGGTCGAATCCACGCCCCGGCCAGCAATTGGTAATAGCGATCGCGATCGAACCGGACCACGGGGTCTTTCGGCATCGGAGAGGGCAGCTTCATGGTCCGGTCGTTCCGCCATGCAAGCACCTCGGCCACATGCAGATCCTCGGCCCGCATCAACAACTCGATGTGGCGCGCCGGACGTCGGACGTCCAAATCGCCCGACCACCAGCCCATGGCCGCCATGTCGACGAACCGTTGCAGTTCAATTCGCTGCACGTCGTCGGCAAAATGCTGGATCGTGAAATGTCCGCCCTGTTCGAGATACTCCGGCCCGCGTTCGATGACGAACCCATACTCGCCGACCGGAATCTTCAGAACGATCTTGCCCGGCACGATAAAATGATCGTGATACGACACCGCCTTGTCGGGCTTGAACGGGCGATTCTTGGACCCGATGATGTGCATTCGGCAATCGATCGGCCGGCCCGTCGCCTTGTCGACCACCGTCAACTCGAACCGTCCGGTGGACGCCCAGACCGGTCCGACGGCGAAAAACGTCCAACCGCAAACCGAAAACGCCGCAACCAGCGCGATCCACGAAAAGTGTCGGGTGAACATGGCGGAAATCACTGAAATGAGGTAAGGTTGAACATCTTTCATGAAATTTAGCACGCGCCGGACGTCAGGCTCGGCTTGAAATAATCCCACGCATCCCCCTACAATGACGAACACGCGGGCATTCCTTTAGGACGGCAACATGGCGGAAGACTATTATAAGACGCTGGGTGTCTCCAAAAACGCTTCGCAGGCTGAAATCCAAAAAGCCTATCGGGGTCTGGCGCGCAAGTACCACCCCGATATGAACCCGAACGACAAATCCGCCAAGAAAAAGTTCCAGCAAGTGCAGGCGGCGTTCGACGTGCTGAATAATCCCGAAAAACGGGAAATGTACGATCGCTACGGCAGCTCGTTCGAAACCATGGGCGCCGGCGGTCCACCACCGCCCGGCGGCGGGCCGCAACCGTGGACCTGGACCTCCGGCGGACCTGGCGGACCCGGCGGTGGTTTTTCGGCCGAGGACATCGACCTCAGCCAAGTGCTCGGCGAACGGTTCGGCCAGGACATGCCCGGCGGATTGGGCGACCTCTTCGGCCAATTCCGCCGCTCGGCCGGCAAATCGCGCAAAACAGCCGCCCCGCGCCGCGGCGTCGACTTGACCCACGAACTGGAAATCCCGTTTAACACCGCGGTGACCGGCGGCGAGGTCCAACTGATCGTCGAGCGTCCCTCGGGCAAGAGCGAGACGCTGGCCGTCAAAATCCCGGCCGGCATCGACGAGGGCAAAAAGATCCGCATCCGCGGCCAAGGCGGGCCCGCGCCCGGACGCAACGGCACGCCCGGCGACATCCTGATCACGATCCACGTCGCCCCGCATCCGTGTTTCCAGCGTCACGGCAACAACCTGACCGTCCGCGTCCCCGTGACGTTGGCCGAAGCGGTCGGCGGCACGAAGCTCGACCTGCCCACGCCCAAGGGCGCCGTCACGTTGCGAGTCCCGCCCGGCACGTCCGGCGGCACAAAGCTCCGCGTCAAAGGCCACGGCGTCGCCCCGAAAAACGGCACGCCCGGCGACCTGTTGGCCGAAATCCAAATTGTGCTGCCCAAGCAACTCAGCGACGCCGATCGCCAGACGATCTGCAAAATCGCGGAACCATACGCCCAAACCCCTCGCAAAGACTTGCGTTGGTAGCGCGACGGCGCGGAAAACACCATGACCGACCAACGGTTTTTGCCACGATATCGCGTGCGGCGGACCGGGGATTTTCAGCGGGCCTATCGCGCGCGTCGCACCGCCGGCGACGGGCAAATCCTCGTGTTCGGCCATCCGAACGGCCTTCCGTATCCGCGTCTGGGGCTTTCGGTTTCCCGGCGAATCGGCGGCGCGGTGGCGCGCAACCGTTGGAAACGACTGCTGCGCGAGGCGTTTCGCCACACCGTCGCAAACCTGCCCAACGGAATCGACCTGATCGTCGTGCCGCGTGCAAACGTCGAGCCGCGGTTGGCGTCGCTGTTGGAATCGCTGCCGCGGCTGGCCGATCGCGTGGCCCGAAAACGATCGTAGGACCGGTTGCCATGTCCCGACGCCCGATCGCCGTCGTCCGTTTTTTGATGCGGCTGCCAGCATTGACGCTCATCGGACTGGTCCGTCTGTATCAATGGCTGATCAGTCCGGCTTTGGGGCCGCGATGTCGTTTCGAGCCGACGTGCAGCGTCTACTTCATCGAGTCGGTGCGAAAATACGGGGCGGTGCGCGGCTCTCTGCGCGGCATGTGGCGCATCTTGCGATGCAACCCCTGGAACCGCGGCGGCTACGACCCGCCGTGATCGCGTTCCTCGCTGAATAGCCGCGGCGACGCAGTCTCGCCGCCTTGCCTATCTTTTCTCAATTGTTCACTCCCATCACTCTTGACCCGAGCGGGGGAAATCACTATCGTTCGCCCCTGCCTGGCTTGTCGGATTCGACCGACCGGCGGTTTTTCTTGTTGTTTTCGCATTTTTCGGATGGGAAACGGAACCATGAGACGTCGGCATTTTCTGTTGGTGGCGTCCAGCTTGGCGACGATCGGTTTCGGCGGATGCTCGTGGTTGGGCGGGACGATGCGATCGCAAAGTCCCGACAAACAAGACGAGATCACCGAAGAATCGCGCAACGCCAAGTTGGTCGGCGATCTGGTGGTGCCGACGGGCCTGAATCCGACGCGCATCGACGCGGTCGGGCTGGTCACCTGCCTGCACGGCACCGGCAGCGATCCGGATCCCTCGCCGGAACGCGCCGTCTTGTTGAGCGAAATGCAAATGCGCGGCGTCGTCAATCCGAACACGATTCTGCACTCGGGCAACGTTTCCCTGGTGAAAATTCAAGGCTATCTGCGGCCAGGCATTCAAAAAGGCGACCGCTTCGACGTCGAGGTGCGCGTGCCCACGCAAAGCGAAACCACCAGTCTCCGGGGCGGCTACCTGCTCGAAACTCGGCTGACCGAATCCGCGATCTTGGAAAATCGCATCCATCACGGCAACCGGCTGGCCCAGGCCCAAGGACCGATCATGATCGATCCGACGGCCGATCCGAAAAAAGACAAGGTCATGATGTGCCGCGGGCGGATTCTCGGCGGCGGCGTCTCGATGGTCTCGCGTCCCGTCGGACTGGTGCTCACGCCCGGCCATCAAGACGCCCGAAACAGCGCGCGGGTGGCCAACGCCGTGAACAAGCGGTTTCACATGCTGCAAAACGGCGTCAAGACCGGCCTGGCCAAAGCCAAGGACAATCAATACATCGAATTGCAGGTCCATCCTCGCTACAAGGACTGCGTGGCCCGCTATTGCCAAGTGGTTCGCGCCACCCCGCTGACCGAATCGCCGGCCGAACGCATGAAACGCATCGCCGAACTAGGCGACAAGTTGATGGATCCGGAAACGGCGGCCGACGCCGCGATGCAGCTCGAAGCGATCGGCTCCGAAGGCGTCGACACGCTGCTGAAGGGCCTGAAATCGAACAACCTGGAGGTCCGTTTCTACGCGGCCGAATCGCTGGCCTATCTCGATCGCCGCGAAGCCGCCGAACCGTTGGCCCAAATCGCCCGCCAAGAACCGGCCTTCCGCGTCTTCGCCCTGGCCGCCTTGAGCACCATGCAGGACTTCCTCGCCTATGAATACCTGCGCGACATGCTGTCGGCGCCCAGCGCCGAAACCCGCTACGGCGCGTTTCGCTCGCTGTGGACCATGAATCCGAAAGACACCCTGGTTCGCGGCGAAGTGCTCGGCGAACAGTTCCACTACCACGTGCTGAACGTCGACGGCCCGCCGATGGTCCACGTCACGCGAAGCCGCCTGCCCGAAATCGTCCTGTTCGGCCACGAGCAGCGTCTGCAAACCCCGCTGGCCGTCAACGCCGGAAACGCCATCATGGTGACCAGTTCCGGCGGCGATGAAGTCTCCATCAGCAAATTCAGCGTCCAGGACGGCGACCAAAAGCGCGTCGTTTCGACCCGCCTCGACGACGTGATCCACGCCATCGTCGAATTGGGCGGGAGCTATCCCGATGTGGTTCAGGCCCTGCAAGAAGCCAAAACCAACGGCGCGCTGGCCTCGCGATTCGACATCGACGCCCTGCCCGAGACCGGACGCGAGTACGAACGAGTGGCCGACGACTCCCAGCCCGCCGAGCCATCCGCCGAAAAACCGGCCGACCACCCAACCCACGCCAAAGCTCCTTCTCGCCCGACGCCCGAAGCCTTCGCCATGCGGGGGGCCCCGGGCAACTCGTTCACACCCGAAAAAAACGCCGACGCCGAGAAAGTCGACGACTCCGACGCCAAACCAGCCCCCAAAAAAGGCTTTTTTGCCAAGATGTTCGGACAATAACTCTCACTTGAAGGGCTCTTTTGCTAAAATGGTCGGACGGTAACCGTTCCAAAATCGGAAGGTGGAGGGCGGAAGGCGGACTTTTCAACCCGACCTTTTCTTCCCATCCTTCCGTTTTCTCCCTTCCTTTTTAATTTTCCATGCTCAAGGCCCTCGAACTCGTCGGTTTCAAAAGCTTCGCCGACCGAACCCGGTTCGAGTTTCCGCCGGGCATCACGGTGGTCGTCGGCCCCAACGGCTCGGGCAAATCGAACGTCGTCGACGCCATCAAATGGGCCTTGGGCGAGCAAAGCGTCAAAAGCCTCCGCGGCCGCGAAATGGCCGACGTGATCTTCAACGGCTCGACCGGCCGGCGCGCCATGAACGCCGCCGAAATCACGCTGACCTTCGACAACTCCAAACACCTGCTCGATATCGACGCCCCCGAGGTCCAAATCACCCGCCGCGTCTATCGCAGCGGCGAAGGCGAATACCTGGTCAATCGGAACCCCGCCCGGCTGCGCGACATCCGCGACCTGATCTCCGGCACCGGCATGGGCAGCCAAGCCTACAGCGTCATCGAGCAGGGCAAAGTCGACATCCTGCTGCAATCGTCGCCGCGCGACCGTCGGGTGATCTTTGAAGAGGCCGCCGGCATCAGCCGTTTCAAGCTCCGAAAAGTCGAGGCCCAGCGACGGCTCGAACGCGTCGAGCAAAACCTGCTCCGCCTTTCCGACATCGTCGACGAGGTGGAAAGTCGGCTCCGAGGCGTCCGCACCCAAGCCGGCAAGGCCCGGCGTTACAAGGAATACGCCGACCGGCTCCAAGAGTTGCGCACGCAGGTCGGCCTGTTCGACTGGCGGCGATTGAGCGACCGCCTGGCCGCCGCCGAGGGCGAGTTGCAATCATTGAACGACGCCCGCAACGCCGCCGCGGCCGAACTCGAACGTTTCGAGGCCCAGCGACTCGAAACCGACAACCAGACCAACCGGTTCAACGAGGAAATCCGGCAAACCGAATCGCAAATCGCCGACAACCGCGAACACATCGCCACGGCGGAATCCACCGTCGAACACGAACGAAGCCGCGGCCGCGACCTCGACCAGGAAATCGCGCGATCCCGGCGGCAAGTCGTCGCGCTGAGCACCCGCGCCGGCGATCTCCAACAACAGTTGCAGGAAACCGCCGACGCCAGGACGGCCGCCGACGCCGCGCGAAGCGAAACCGCCAAACGATTGGTCGAGGCCGAACGCCAACTGTCCGACGTGATGACCGCGTTGGACGCCCTGCGCGGCGAACACGAGCAGCGGCGCACGGCCTACGTGCAGCAAATGCGGGCCTCGGCCGCGCTGGGCAACGAAATCAGCGCGATGGAAAATCAGACGGCCGCCTCCGCCGAAACGCAAACCCGCTGCCAACAACGCATGGCCGAGTTGGAGCAAACGTTCGACGCCGTGCAACGCGAATTGGCCGAACGGCGCGACCAACGCGACGAACTGGCCGATCGGACTCAACAGCAATCGCAACAACTCGCCGAGGCGAAAGACCAAACGGCCGACGCCCAGCGGCGCATGGCCGCGGCGTCCGACGAGTTGGCCGAACTGCGCCGCCGTGAAAGCGCCGCCGCCGAACGCGCCGCCGTCCTCGAAGAATTGGTACGCCGTCAGGAAGGCATCGGCGCCGGCGTCCGCGAGGTGCTCGCCCGGGCCGCCGATCCAGCCGACTCCGTTTTTCACAACGTCCACGGTTTGGTGGCCGACCTGTTTCACGTCAGCGTCGAGGCGGCTCCGCTGGTCGAAATCGCCTTGGGGCCCGCCGCCCAACACGTCGTCGCCACCCGAACCGACGAACTGCTCGGCTGCCTGCAATCGCAAGCCGGCCGACTCGGCAGCCGGGTCGGATTTTTGTGGCTCGACGCCGAGAAACCGTCCGACGCCGCCGATCTCGAAGGCCGACCCGGCGTCTTGGGACGCGGCGACCGGTTCGTCGAAACCGAGGCCCGGCTGCTCCCGCTGGCGCGACGGCTGCTCGGACGGACGTGGTTCGTCGAAAAACTCTCGCAAGCCGTCTCGTTGTGGCGAGCCGTCGGCGGCGGTCTGACCTTCGTCACGCTGGCCGGCGAGTTGCTCGAACCCGACGGCACGCTGACCGTTGGACCGCGCAGCATCGCCTCGGGCTTGATTTCGCGACGCAGCCAACTGCGGGCCTTGGCCTCGCAACGGTCCGAGCTTCAAACAGGCATCGCCGCCGCCGAACAAAACGTCGCCCGCTGGAACGAGGAAATCGTCCAACGCCAGCGGCAGCTCGACCGCAAGAACGCCGAGTTGCAGGAAACCGCCAACGCCGCGGCGGAAAATCGCGCGGCCGTGGCCGCCGCCGAGCAACGCCGCCTCCAATTGGATCGTCAGCGAACCACGCTCGACGCCGAATTGCAGACCGCCGCGGCCCAGCACGACGAAGCCGTCCGGCGATTGGCCGACGCGCAGGCCAAGCGTCAAACGTTGGAGCGTGGGCTGGGCGAAATGGAATCGGACGTCGCCCGACTCGGCCAACAAATCGGCCAACTCGAAGAACGCCGCGCCGCCGCCGGACGCGAAACCACCGAAATCAAAGTCGATCTGGCCAAGTGCGAGGAGCGGCTGCGCAATCTTCAGGCCACGCTGCGCCAGTTCGAGGAAGCCCGCCAGGAACGCCACAAGGCGATCGACGACGCCCGACAACGGCTGGTCGAATGCCAACAGCGCGGCGAGGCCTCGCGCCGGGCCATTTTGCAGGCCGAGACCGAGATCGCCGAACTGTTCCTCCGCAAGGAAACGTTCGCCGCCAAGATCGTCGAACTGGTCAATCAACGCGAGGGCCTGCAATCGCTGCGGAACGAAGCGGTCGCCGGCAGCCAGAAGATTCAAACACGCCTGCGAAAGCTCGACGAAAAAACCCACACCGTCGAGCTGGCCGCCAGCGAAGTCCGACTGGAACGCAACACGCTGGCCGACCGCATGCGCGAGGACTACGGCATCGAGCTGGCCGAACTCGAGCACACGTTCACCGGCCAAGAGCAGCAGGCTCGCGCGGCGGTCCAGCAGGAAATCGAGGAACTGCGCCACAAAATCAACAACCTCGGCAACGTGAATCTCGAAGCGCTCGACGAGCTCGACCAACTCGAAACCCGCTACAAAACGCTCGCCGATCAATATCAAGACCTGTCGTCGGCGAAGGCGTCGTTGGAAAAGATCATCGATCGGATCAACGTGGACAGCCGCCGGTTGTTCTCCGAAACGCTCGACGCCGTGAAGGAGCATTTTCAGACGTTGTTCCGCGATCTGTTCGGCGGCGGACGGGCCGACATTCTGCTGGAGGAGAACGTCGACATTTTGGACAGCGGCATCGAGATCATCGCCCGGCCGCCCGGTAAGGAGCCGCGAAGCATTTCGCTTTTAAGCGGCGGCGAGAAAACGATGACCTGCGTCGCTTTGCTGCTGGCGATTTTCCGAAGCCGTCCCAGTCCGTTCTGCGTGCTCGACGAGGTCGACGCCGCGCTGGACGAGGCCAACATCGACCGTTTCACCCAGGTGATGAAAGACTTCACCGCCTGGACCCAATTCATCATCATCACGCACTCGAAGAAAACGATGACCGCGGCCAACACGATCTACGGCATCACGATGCAGGAGTCGGGCGTGTCGAAGCAGGTCTCGGTCCGATTCGAGGACGTCAGCGACGACGGCCGCATTTTGAAATCCGCAACCGACGAAGCCGCGTGACCCCACACACCCAACCGCCGCCGCAGCGCAAGTGAGCAAACTCGTGGCCCCCTCCAAACCCGACGCCGACGAAACCATTTTCCGCGTGTTGCCGCGACAGGTCGGCCAGACCGTGGCCGCCGCCCTGCGCCAGTGGATGCCCGACCGATCCTGGTCGCAAGTGCGGACGTTGTTGAAATCGCGCCGCGTCATGCTCAGCGGCAATCTCTGCGTCGACGCCGGCGTGCGGCTCCGCTTGGTCGACGTGGTGAAAATCCTGCCGCACCCGATCGCTCCGCCTCCGCAAGAGACCGACGTCTGCATTCGCTATCTCGACCGGCACATCGTCGTGGTGGAAAAACCCTCCGGCATCACCTCCACCCGATACTCCGACGAACACGACCCGGCCCCGCGACGCCGCCAGCGCCAGCCGACGCTCGATGAATTGGTGCCCAAAGCGATTCAAAAAAGCATGAAGGGCGCGAAAGGGGTGAAATCGGTTCGGGCCGTGCATCGGTTGGACCGCGAAACGAGCGGCCTGATGGTTTTCGCTCGCACCGCCGAGGCCGAAAAACAGCTCGGCCAGCAGTTCCGCGTCCACAGCATCACACGCCGTTATCTCGCCGTCGCGCACGGACGGGTGCCGGCGCAAACCATCGAGAGCCGGCTGGTCCGCGATCGCGGCGACGGACGTCGCGGCAGCACCCGGCTGCCCAACGCGGGCCGACTGGCCATTACGCACGTCCAGCCCGTCGAATCGTTGGGCGATTACACGCTCGTCGAATGTCGGCTGGAAACCGGCCGCACGCACCAAATCCGCATCCATCTGGCCGAAAACGGTCATCCCTTGTGCGGCGAACGGGTGTACAACCAACCGCTGTTCCGCCCGTCGCGGCTCGATCGAAGCGGCGCCCCGCGATTGGCCCTTTGCGCCGTCGAACTGGGTTTCTTGCACCCGATCACCGGCCAACCGATGCACTTCGAGATGCCGCTGTCGCCCGACCTGGCGGCATTCGTTCGACAGTTGCGTAAAAAAGCCAAGTCGTCGGACCGGACGTCCTGAAAAAGACCCCATCCCGGCGTATCTAGCAGCCCCTTTTTTGGCGATGGTCGCGTTTTCTGGCCGTCGCGTCTTTGCGTAATCGCCACTCGATTGACTCAACCGGCAAGGCCTGTTATGATAAATGCTTATGCTGAGTCCCGCCTATTCGAGTCCCACCTAAAAATGCGTCTTAGTCTTCTGTCTTTGGAGAAACTCCATGAACGCTGATCGAACTGATCTGTCGAGACGAACCTTCCTCAAGACCACCAGCGCCGTCGTCGGCGCCGCCACCGGAGCCGGTGTCCTTGGCGCTCCCGCGCCGGCTCGCGCTTTCGGGGCCAACCAGCGCATCCGCATCGGCTTCATCGGCCCTGGCGGACGCGGATTCGGCGCCCACGTGAAGACGCTGGTCCGACTGCGAAAGGCCGGCGCGAACATCGACCTGGTGGCCGTCTCCGACGTCTATTCGGTTCAAGCCCAAAAGGTGGCCAAGTACATCGTCGAAGAGACCGGCGTCACGCCGAAGCTTTACGAAAACTACGAAGACCTGCTCGCCGACGGCAACGTCGACGCCGTGACGATCGCCACGCCCGACCATTGGCACGCCAAGCAAATCCTCGATTCCCTAAAGGCCGGCAAACACGTCTATTGCGAAAAGCCCATGACCCGCACCATCGACGAAGCCCTGGCGGTGGTCGCCGCATGGAAGGCGTCGGGCAAGGTCATGCAAGTCGGCGTGCAGGGCACCAGCAGTCCGGTCTGGAACAAAGCCCGGCAGTTGATCGACGAAGGCATGCTCGGCAAAGTGATCCAACTGCAAACCGAGTACAACCGCAATTCGAACTCCGGCCAGTGGCGCGACTACAAACTGACGCGAGACATGACGCCGAAAACGATCAACTGGCGTCGCTGGCTTGGCCTCGACTACGGACTGGCCCCCGACATGCCGTTCGATCGCTCCGTCTACATGCAGTGGCGGTGCTATTGGCCGTTCGGTTCCGGCATGTTCACCGACTTGTTCGTTCACCGGACGAGCATGTTGTTGAAGGCCACCGGGCTGCGTTTCCCCGCCCGAGTCGTCGGCGCCGGCGGCATTTTCTTTGAGTACGACAACCGCGACGTGCCCGATCTGGCCACCTTGGCGGCCGATTACAACGAGGGCTGTCAACTGCTGATCTCGTCGTCGATGTCCACCATGATGGCCCCGATTCCCGTCGCCATCCGCGGCCACTTCGGCACGTTCGT
>JBDKTJ010000002.1:0-13086 GCA_039698075.1 Thermoguttaceae bacterium
TTTTCGGCCAGCAGTTCCAAAACTTGCTCCAAGACGTTAGGATGTTCGTGGTGGGTCATGCGATTCTCCTTAGGGGTGAGTGAGATCAAACCATAAGGAAACCGAGATGGCCCGCCTTTTTCAAGACGTCCGTCTGGTGTGGCCGGGCTTTGGAGCAGCTCGCTACGCTCGCCGCTCCAAAGCCCGGCCACACCAAGATCATATTTACAGAAGAAATGTTACACTAACGCAGCATCGACCAATCCGGAAAAGGCAGCAGAGTGAATGGGATGTTCCCCTTCGACATCCGATGGAGATTATAGCTCGCAAAGAGAGTTTGCATGAAACACACCTTCTGGATAACACTGTTGAGCGTGGCAATAACTTGCTCTGCCGCGGCGGGCGGCACTGGCGGCGCATTGCAGCGATGGGCCGTCCTCTGTTCCAAAGAATTGCAGGATACCGCGCTGAACGACTTGGTCGCGGTCGAACTGAGTAAGGCAATGGATCTGGAGTTGGTCAACCGTGAGGAGTTGTCTCGCGTTGAAAGCGAACTTGAACTGGCGCAATTGTTCGATGCGGCCAGTGCGGAAGACCGGTTGAAACTGGGGCGGATGGTACGGGCTGACGCCCTGGTGTTGATCCGGCGCCATGGCGCATACCCCAAAGCGCCGTTGTTGCTGACCATTGCCGAGTGCAACCAGGGCGCACGTTTGCACAGCCAGGAGCTGCCAACTCAGCCCGATGCAGCCGCCGCCTCGCAAATTGCAAAAATCGTTTTGGCCACCCGCCGTCACTTCTCCCGCGGCGTTACCCAGTTGCTGGCAGTGCCAGATTTTCTAAGCCGCAATCTAACGCACGATTACGATCAGTTTCAGGGCCGTTACGCCAACCTATTACGCGAGGCAATCTCGCTCGACGAAGGCGTGGCGGTCCTGGAAATTGAGGAAGCTCATGCCATCAGCAAGGAATTGACTGGCGAGGAGTTGGGCATTCGCCACGTTCCACTCGTCATCGAAGGCGAGTTTCGCATGGACGTCGCTCCAGGTTCCACACCACCGACGGTGAGCCTTCATATTCGGCTCATTGACGACAACTCCAGCAGGACCATTGAATCGCCGAAGCTGGCCATTGCGAAAGTTCCGCAGTGGATTGCCTCCGATTTGGCAAGACAAGTTCTCGTCCACGTCGGCGGCAAGCAGTCACTGACGATTGAGGCCCAGATCAGACTGTTGATCGCCCGGGCCGACGAATTTGCGCAACTTGGGGATTATCCGCAGTCTGTTAATCTGCGAGAGGCGGTGCTATTGATAGATCCCTCGCTGATTGAGCAACGGCTGAAATTGCTTGAAGCATGCATGACGGTGATCCAAAGCCACGATTTCCTCACGTGGAGCAAACGTCAACTGGATCGTTCCACAACTCGGGAACAAATCCGTCAAAAGGTCGATCTCTACTTGCAGGCATTGGAGCACTTGGAATATGTGATCCGCAACCGACAAGTTGAACGTGACCGGGCTGTTGGATGGACTTTCAGGCTGAACCAGGCCTTCGGTAGCTTAAAACACCCTGTCCTTCGTCAGCCAGAGAGCCACGGTGACCGAATTGGTCGGGAAGAGTTGGCGCGAGCTCAAGAGCCGAAACGAAGATTTTATTTAGAAGTGGTTCCGAAGATTCTTGATATGCCGCCGCTATCGAGCCGGCCTGAACACCCGCTAAGATTTAAACGGCCCCAAAACCCACTGGCCGATAAGGATTTCATCGAGAGCTGGCAGAGTACACTCCTCGCAGGAGTCGCCGATCGTACCGACCGAAAGTACCCTATGCCGAGCGATCTGAAGGATCTTGTCCATGCCTACACAAAGATATTGCCGGATGGGTTGCCGTTGTCCTTGCGCGGCTCGTCGCCTAGGCCTTACGAAATTGAGTCCGGCGGCGCGACTCCCAAGGATTACATGACATTCTATCGCAAACTTGCGGAGAGCGATCACAAGACAGCCTCCATTCGCGGTCGATACATGTTGCTGCTGTGCCAGTACGACAAGGCTCGCGGGAAGCGTGAAAGCGGCATGGGCTTGTTGATTGACAACCCCTTTGAAAAAACGAAGATGACACCTGAAAAACAAAAAGATTTGCTCGATCAGGTGCAAAAGCTGAAAGCCGACTATCGGGCATTGCCGCGTTTGGCGAACCTGCCGAGTCCGGAACACGATGATGGATGGCATGACATAACAGATCTTGAACAAGAGATCGAGAATTCGCTACGCCCCGAACGCCAACAGCGGATGTGGGCGAATGATCCGACACAGCATGTCTCACGTTCTACGGGCGCCTTGCATTTCAAGCCAATACCATTGGTGATTCGACAACTGGACGGAACGATCGAACAACATCCAGACGCCCGAAAGACCCGAATACCTCCACAACGCATCCATCACATGAACGTGGTTCGTTGCGGACCAACGACAGACGTGTTTTGGTGCAGAGAGGGCGTTTTCGTGATGCGCCGGCCTGGCTCGATGGACGAAGTGCTTCACGCCAAATTATCACGGACCGATCTTAGCCAAGCCATTCAACAGGTGGTTTGGGATGGCCGCCAACTTTGGGTGTCCAAACGTAATGGCGCTGTTTGGATCGTTTCTATCGATGGCGCGGTGTTGGCAAAAGTGGATGCGTCCTCCGGCCTTCCACCGGCGTCGCCGCACGGAGCGGTCTTGCATCCTCTGGAGAATGGCCGAGTCGTGGCACTCGGATCGTTCGGCGACCCGCCTCGGGCCTGGGCAGCAACTATCACCTACGCTGGCGACAAAGCAGCCGTACACATCTTTTTTGAGGCCAAGAATGCGCCGCCACTAGGACCGCAGCTGAGCGGTCGTGATGCGATTGATGTCGGGTTTCGCATCGGCCAAGGTAGTGTTCATGCCTATCAGCCGCGAGGTGTGACAGGACGACCATTGCTCCTAGTGCAACGCAGTTGCGCCTTCCCGCTCCAAATCAATCTCGAAACATTTGCAGTATCGATTTTTCGATTCCACGACGCGAGAAACGCCACCCATGAAACCTACTGGTATAGCCGTGACGGCGTGTTGCTGGAAGGATCCAGCTCTCGGATCGGAGTTCGGGCCCCCCAAGGACAACCGTGGCCGAATGGCAAGCTCTGGCGGCCGATCCCGCTTAGCAACCCTCCTGCCCCGAACCCCGATTACGATGATATGAAGCCCCCCCAAATGCTCCGTTATCTATTCGATAACGGCATCCATCCAAGCGTCATCGATTGTGAGGATGGATATGTCTATTACTTCGGCCAGTTCTGCTATCGCATCAATCCTTCCACCTGGACCGCCGATCGGCTGACATCGACGTTGTTGCCCGGGTCGTTCGAGCATTGCCTCAACTTCGGCATCAGCGCCCATTACGGTATGACGGCCTGGGCGGAAGGAACGTTTTACCAAATTTCCCTTGATGAGAAGGCCATTCCGCCGGCCGGAGGCCCTATGGCCAAGTGAGAAGCAATTGGCGTGAAAAAACTATTGGGGGGGGGATGAAATCATTCCTGTTCTTGATCGTCTAACAGAATAGCAAGTCGCAAGAGTCGCCCGCATGATGGAAACACTCGCAGCCGAAATAGTCCGCCATACGTCACGGATGTACCGTGTGGCGCTGCGAATCGTTGGCAACAGGGATGCCGCCCAGGAAGTGGCTCAAGAGGCTTGCGTCAAAGCACTGCGTGGTGCAAACCGATTCGACGGACGTGCGGCCCTGACCACTTGGCTGCACCGCATTACCGTCAATTGTGCGCAGGATCACTTGCGGAAAATCCGCCAGATGGATCGCAAGCGAACCGACTGGGACAAGGACACAACGGGGATGTTGGCGATGCTCGAAACCGGGCCGGCGGAACGAGCCGAACAAAAAGACACGTATCGCCAGGCGCTCAGTCTGGTGGCCAAACTGCCGGAAGATTGTCGATCGGCCTTCATGCTGACGCAATTGGACGGGTATACCTACGATGAGGCGGCGGTCATCGAAAATCTTTCCCGCGGCACGGTCGCCTCTCGCGTCTATCGCGCCAGGCAAATCTTAATGGAACAGATGAACCATCATCGTGTGGGAGGACCGTCATGAGCCTTTCCGAAGAGAAAAAAATCCTGCTGTCGCAGTTGGTCGATGGCGAATTGCCGGTGGACCAGGCGAATCAAGTGCTCGGCGAAGTGTTGGATGAGTTGAGCCATGTGCAAGGCAGTGCAGAGGCGACCAGACAACTCCACGCCATGATTCAGTTACGGCGGACGCTCGGCCCATGGCGCAGGCAGGAACCCTCGAAGACGATTGTGCTTCCGTCGTCGGTAGCTACCGCTGTCGAGACATCCAATTCCCGCTGGCATGTGATGAGCCTGGCGTCGGCCGCTCTGTTGGGCGGGGTTTTGGTGGCTGGCGGGTTCCTGCTGAGCGACCTGCTCGCCGGCCGGCGGCTGGACACGACTATTGCGAGGCAAGACACCGAACCGACGACTGCGGAACACGAGAAAGTGTTGCATAAGGACCGTCAACCGGTAGTCGTCATAACGCCTGAGCAGCGACGGGACATCGCTCGGGCCTTTGCCCTGCACGAATCGGTGGCCGGCCCGTTGAGTTGGTATGCGGCCGATGACACAACCATCCAAGTGGCCCCGGCTGAGAAGGGGGGAACCATGCAAGAACCGATCGCAGTCGTTCTACGGCTTTCCCGCGATCCGTCGTCCCCCAATGGCAAAAATTCCCAACCGAAGACGTACGTAATCGTCTGCCGCAATCACGACATGGCAGCCATCCAGTTGCCTTCCTCGGCAATGACGCCCAACTTGCAACTTCGGCTGTTTTCTAAGGAAACAGGGGGTCGCGTCAATTTGCGATACGCCTTGGCCGCAGGTGGCACGGGTCGCGAACTGGACGACGCGGCCCTGGTGGGTCAGCGCCATGTAGACCTTGGCCAGACCTCCTTGGGACAATTAGCTTTGAACGACCTGCTGGTAAACGTGGACGCCAGCGCTTGGGTGATAGGTTCAAACAATAATCATACGTGGTGACTTTTGCAGGGCGACGTCTATGAAGGCTCACATTTACCTTCTGGCGATTTGGTTGGTTGCGGCGCCAACGGTGTTGCCGGCCGATGAACTACCCGTCGTTTTTGCTCTCAGTGGTCAGAAAGTGACACTTTCAGTCGGTGACAGCGACGGCAAAGCCATAACCGCCGTGACGCTTTGGACCTTCGGGCGACCATGGGGTGAACCCGTCGAGGTAAAAAGCGGCGTGGTCGAGATAACGGCTCCCAAAGTGCGAATGCCTGTTGTCTTCCGGGTTAAGGCAACCGACGACGGCAAGACGGCTGCTGGGGAAGTGGTCGTCTATCCGGCCCGGCCTCCGATGCCTTGGGGAAAGAACGCCCAATTCGTTGCGGCAGGAACCCCCGACTGGTTCAACAGCTGGTCCAAAACTGTGGGTTTGCCTGTGACAACATTCTCAGACTTAAAATCGCTGGGGATCGGAAATTGGCGGATGCGTGAGAAACCGGCGTTGCTAGTTGTCGGAGAAAAGGCTGCCAAAAACGACATCGCTACTCTCGGCCGACTTGCCGCCGCATATCAAATCAATGTGTTGGCTCTGACAACGGACTGGTTTGCCAACAACGAGACCGCCTATCGAAAGATCCTCATTTCGCCTAAGCAAGCGCTCGGCCCACTGGCCGATTTGCAGGGGCAGACTTGGCCTCTGCCGCCTGTATTCTCCCAACACGTTCTTCGCATCTTGAATCGACAGACATGGCTTGACGGGCCGGAGCACCCGTTCGTTGAAGAAATCCTCGGCCGGCGTCAGGAGACGGAGTCCCTACGGACAGTGATCAGCTATTTGCCGTGGCAGCAACAACTTGGACGGACGGAGATGGCTGACGAACTGTTTCTTCGATTGTTGGCGGAGACAGCCAAGGGAGACCAAAAACATCCGCCGCTGGCCGGCCATTGGCGCCTGCTTTATCCGATGGCAAGGGACATCAACAACGACAATCGTCCCGTACTTGCGGCGGCGACAAAAGCAATGGTGGAAGGCGTCGAGAACGAAACCGAGCCGACTCAGGCACAGATTTACGTGCTTGACCTGCGTGGAACACCGTCGCCGCCTTCCGAATACTTTGACGGGGCCAGCGTCCTCAAGACGGTTGAATCTCGGATCAACGTACGATCGCCGCTCTTGATTCTTGGTGATGATCCCGCCCTGGATGCGTGGAAATGGCTGAAATTGGATCGCTCGCATCGGCAGTCGCCGCGGCCGGGCGTCATTTGGCGCCCCGACGATTCTCTGCCGCCGTCGATCGACTCGCAATTGCGTCTGATGCAACTTTTTACCGAGTGGAACATTTCTTTGGAGACTATCTCCCCGGAGTAGATCATGAAGACCGTGAGAATGAACCTTCAATGGCGCTGCGTAGGACTGTTTTGCACGTTGGCCAGCCTTTGGCTGGGATCAGCCGCAACCTGGGCGGTGCCGCCGGCAAAGCAGGAGAATCAGCCGGAAAAAATTCGGAACCAGGCGTCCGAGAAACTGCGTCCAATCCGCGTGGCGGTTTTCGATGTGGACGTGCTGAAGGGCGTCGATGTCGAAGGCACGGCGATCACCGATCAATTGGGCGCCATGCTTTCCGCAATGCCTCAGGTCACGGTCGTCAATCGCGACCAGATCAAAAAGGTCGCCGACGAGCATCAAGTTGCCTTGAGCGGGTTGGCAGACACTTCTTCCGCTGTCAAGCTCGGGAAGTTTTTGTCCGCGCAATATATTATTGTCGGCCGGGCCAGCAAGATCGGCCAAACCTTCTATCTTGTGCTCAGGATCGTGGACGTTGAGACGACCGTGCAAACCACGGTTTCGGCCAAGGCATCCGCGGAAAGCGGCTTTGAGACTGTGCTGCAGCGGTTGGACGAGCCGTTGACGGCGGACATCCGACGGCTGCAAAGGCCTGTGGCGGAATCGAAAGACACCGCTTTGGCTGAACTGCGCAAGCTCGCCCAACCGCTCTTGGGCAAGATGCTCTTGGTATCGGTTCAAGAAACCCACATTGGCCGGCCGCTGGTGGATCCGGCCGCTCAGATGGCGATCGTGCAACGGCTCCGCAGCTTGGGCATCTCGGTGATCGCGCCCAAGGATCCCGTCGAAGGCTGGAAGGAATCTCTCCTGCAAACCGGCCGGTATGGCGACAAAAAGGTCGACTACTTGTTGGAAGGCGAAGGGACCAGCGCCTTTGCCGCCCAGATTCAAGGGCTTACCAGTTGCCGCGCACGGGTTGAGTTGCGTTTAGTCCGCGTTCCGGGTCGCGCCATCGACGTTAGCGATCGCGGCGTTGCCGCGGGCGTGGATTTGGTCGAGGCTCTAGCCGCCAAAACCGCTCTAGAGGAAGCCGGCACGCAGGCCGCTGACGCGGTGATCCGCCGGGTGGCCAAGGAACTGAAGCAAAAGTAGAAGCGACGCCGTCTGACGAAGTTATATGCACCTAAAAAATTCCTGATGAATACGACATCACGACGTGCTTTCACAGTTTTGGCCACGGCCCTGCTGATTATTAGTCTCGGGCTCCCCAATGCGCATGGTGAAACGCGGGTGGCCGTGATTCCGCTTCCCGACTCCGGTGTCGACGATCTGGCCGACCTGGTGCAGGTCCGCATGGGCAAACACAAAGATTTAGTTTTTGTCGAACGAGCCGCACTCGAAGAAGTTCTTCGCGAAAAGCAGCTTCAAGCCATGTTCGCCGCCGACGCTCCCGACAAACGTTCCGCATTAGGAAGGCTATTGAAGGCCAATATGTTGGTGTTGTTGGCGGGTCGCGAAAATCCGCAGCCACACATCGAATTGGTCGTCTGCGAAACGCAGCAAGGTCTGCGGCTCTTGACGAAATCGCTGCCGCGATTGGACGAAGTCGAGACCAATGCCGCCAGCGTAGAGAAGCTGATCGAAGCCGCCCTTGAAAAAAAGCAACATGCGATTCGCGAGATTGTAGCCGTCCCTCCTTTGTTGAACACCGGCTTGACCCATGAAATGGACTACATGCAAGAGGTCTATGCGCAGTTGATCGAGCAACCGTTGCTCGACCGTCCATGTGTGCTGGTTGTCGAATTGAGCGAAGCGCGGGCCATTGCACGGGAAATCGTTTTGAGCGATTCCGCAGGAGTAGAACGCCGGCTGCCATTGTATCTTACCGGCCAGTACCGATTGGAAGGTACAGGTAACCACCGTCGCGCCCAGTTCGCCTTAAAACTCGAGCGCGGCCAGCAACAACTTGATGTCCGCAAAGCGACAGATCTGACGGCCGACGACCTCGGGATTCAAATCCAGAAGGCGGCTGTGGAGATGCTTGATAAAGCGATTGGAAGGGCCTCCAGACCCATGGACACAGCCACCGAGGTGCGCCAGTTGTCCGAGCGGACCGCCGCTTTTGCGGCCATTGGCAATTGGTCCGAGACGCTGACGCTTGCAGAAGCTGCACTGGTCCTGGCGCCCGACGACGTCGAGCTGCATGAATATGCATTGAGGGCCCTCAACACCATGGCCAGTAAGCTGCAATTCTCGTTCAGCCGTCCCAATGGCATTCATGACGCAGACCGTGCAAT
This sequence comes from Thermoguttaceae bacterium, assembly GCA_039698075.1. Classification (GTDB taxonomy): domain Bacteria; phylum Planctomycetota; class Planctomycetia; order Pirellulales; family Thermoguttaceae; genus JAJFVC01. The sequence continues at coordinate 8,613 of JBDKTJ010000002.1, forward strand.
ATGGTATATGCGCGCGTCCCTGCCGCATCTGGAATTGTATCTTCGGAAAACCAAGTTGGACGTGCATGCGCATTCTTGGTGCATTGAATCGCCATGGCGAGTGTTTAGCTTTGAGGTGGGCGATCCCCGGTTCAGCGCCCCTGATCGCCACCAACGACACTTGGAGTTGTACCGGCAATTCATGCAGCTCAACGAACGAGTCCTGGAAGCCAAAATCGCGGCGAGGGTCGAAGACGATGCGCTTCAGCTATTGCTCTCGGATTCCGAACCTCCCGACTCCTGCCGTTATGGCCGAAAGAAGCATGATTGGCCTGATTGGTCCGAATCGGCAGTCCTGGAACACCGGTTGAAGCTGCTGCGACAATTCACATTTCTCACGCCCGACCGATACTACACCCTATTCGAGAAATTGGTGAATCGCCCTGGCATCCTCGACACCACCCCGTACGGTCGTATTAGCGATGCCGCTCGCCAAGCATACTGGCTCGACCTGGAGAAACTCCCTAACGAACGAGTGCAGAAGCTCGTACACTCCATTCGCCATCCGAAATCCCCGCCGCCATATTATTGGCGTCCGATGCCACAAAAGAAGCACTTACCAGAACCAAACTCGCCTCCCACTTCCCAGCTGATCCTTCATCCATTCGAGTTGACGGTCCTTGATGACAACGGAAAGGAGATCCCCTACGGTCAGCAAAGAAATGAACGAAGTCTCAACGATAGTCCAATCAAGTACTGGTTGAAAACAGCCGATGGGACCGATGCGGTCATTGCCGATTGGCATGGCGGCACTTGGGTCTTTCTTATGAAAACCAAAGGGCTGTTGCGCCGGTTGCCTCTGGAAGTCTCCGGCGTGTCGGGAGAACACCGATGCCTTGGGCTCATCGAAGGGAAGAGCGTCTGCTGGGATGGACGATTCCTTTGGATTGTTTCGCCGGACAGTGATGCGCATCTGCTGGGACGCTGGCCAGCCCGCGAGCGGTTTCTTGCCGTAATCGATCCGACAACTCGACAAATCACGAAGTTTACCGCCGCAGATGGCCTACCGCCAATGAAGGATCCCTTTGGTGCAGCGGCAGTAACCGCAATCGGACCGGGCGAGGTGCTTGTCGCCGGTTCCTTCGGCCGCTCTTGGTGCGCAATCGCCACCTATCATTCGGAAAAACGTAAAGTGTTGGATGTGTTCTTCGAAGCTCGCGAGGTCAGGCAACCAGGGCACGAACAGCAATGGAACGACAAGTCCGTGGCCTTTCCGATCGAGTTCATTGGTACGCTGAACGCGCCTTCCACCGGAGGAAGACCCGCCGCACAAAGGGTACTGCTTGGCCGAGGTAAGAATTTTCTCGGGATCGATTCCCCCTTTCCGCTTATCATCGACCCGGCGAAGCGTTCCGTCAACGTCCTCTCCCACAGTCTTGGCCCTTACAATTTTTGTTGTGTTCACGAGGGGGCTATCTATTGGCTGGGCCAAGATGATACGCGAAAATATCGGCGTTTTCCTCCACTTTATCGCACGGGATTTCCTGATTTTCAGCCGGAGGTTGTTGGTACAAAAGCCCCCCAAGGCCGGTGCATTGTCTACGATCACCACGTATTGGTCTTCAATGCCTTCGACAAACCCATTTGGTCCATAGCGTCCAGTTTCCAAGGACCGTTCAGCACTTTGCCATGTGACACTTCATTTCGTAAGGAGCGCGCCGGTCACGGTATTGGTTTCGCATTAAGCTACCACTATGGCCTGATCGTCTGGGGCATAGACGGATTGTATAGTGCCGAATTGCTGTTTCCCAAGCAACCCAAACGCCCTTAACCAAATATGATCCCACGCATTGGTCGGCGAACCATCTTGGCGACATTGCTGGGCGCAGCGTCAGTGCAACTTTGAATGTCCTATGGGACGCCTACGGAGTTGTGGCACGCCAAGCCGAACCATTTCAATGAACTCGGCTATATTCTGCTGAGTACCTCCATTCCACTCAGACCGAAAGGCGAAGTGAAAAGGCGAAATTCTTGATGAACTATCGGGAAGCCGATGCCGGGTGGCCACCTGGCGAGGCAAGCGGCTCGGGGGGGTGCAGACACACCGCCGGCGAGGGAAGATGGCGACAGAGGTGAGTTATGCGCGCTCTTTCGTGGTTATTCTGCTTTTTGGGCGGCTTGCTGCTGCTGATCGGATTAGGAATGTCCACCAGCGTTTGGACCGGTTCCGGCCATGTAGAGAACATTGGGCTGCTGAACGACCGACTTTGCGCTGTGGTAATGGGCGCAGCGTTTTTTGTAGCCGGAGTAACGGCGGCGGGGTTCAACGCCGTACTCAATCACAGTCTCAAACTAGAGAGGAAATGGGAAGAGTGGATCTTACGGCTGACGCCAAAGCATGAGGTTTGCAGCCCGTCAATTTCTGACGACTGTCAAGATCAAGTCGTTGACCATCGTCCACAGGAAAAGCCGCCAGCGGTAGGAGAGGATTGGGTCGATCAATTCCTCGAATCGGCTGCCGAGATTCACGCAAAATGCCCGGAGTGTGGACGCGCCTATAAACTCAAAACAGCCTTGGCTGGTAAAAGGGCCGTATGCAAGAGTTGCGGCAAGCCCATCACGATCGCGGCATCGTGATGGGCCAAGTCTCAAGGCGGCCCTCATAACGTCGGGCGATAGTAGTATTGAACCCTTGGCCGCAAGAGTTAGGATCGTGTAGCAGCTACAGTATTTGGGAAGGCTGACCGGGTGGCCACCTGGCAGTCAAGCGGCTCGGGCCGGCCGGCGCGTTATTCGCCTTTCTCGCCGCCGGCTCGGGCCGACCCGATGAAAGGTGAATCATGGCTGACGAACTTATGCGTGTCGGGTTGCAGCGGTTGCAAGATCGTTTTCTGAAAGCCGTGGAGGCAGGGCACCAATTGCAATGCTGCCTTATCGAGTGGTCGGCGATGGATGGCGCACCGCAGGGCGACCCACCAGGATTCTCAGGCAAGAATCCTGTTAAATGGGCAACGGGCGTCTATCGTATGCAAGGGGTAATCTGCGACCAAACTGGCTTGCCGACTTTCTCCGACACTCTCACTTACGATCTGAACGGAAAACCTATTACCAACAGCGAGGGGCAACCCTATGCCATTGATCGTGGTGCTATTCGTGCTATTTATCTTTACGGCACACACGAAATGCTTCACTCACTGAAGCCGATTCTTGGCGATGCGGGACACCTCTTGGCTAGCATACCCCCCGCTACATTTCCAATCGCAATTCCGCGGGTCACGTTAAGAACGGATGATGTGATGCGGCGATGGCTCTATCTTCTGTTCGATCTTGCATGGGCAAACATTGGCGGGTCGCCGCTTCGAGTTTCGGAAGACAAATCAGCATGGTATGAGAACACCAGTGTTGCCCTCGACACCGTGCGTCTCTTTCGAGGTCCCAACAAACCTACCGGATTTGGCGCTGAGGAGAACTTGCTTTCACATATCCCCGATCCGCCACCGTGGTATTCCACGATTGCCGATGTGGCGCAGTCTTCGGTGTACGCGCTCGACATTTTGCTGACGTTGCCACCGCAGCCGATGCCCTATGATCCGACGATCCTTGAAGCATTACAACAATTGACTTCGGGAACACCAGAAGCGGCAAACGGCAATGGCAAGTCTGCGTCGCCACGGGCTGCCGAGACGAAGCCCAGCGAAGTAAACGGCGGGGCCGGATCGGCATCAGCAAAATCGGAAGACGGCAAACCGGCAAGGCATGAGCGGGGCCGACCTGTCGACACCGACATAAAGGAAGACAAGCGGATATACGAAGCATGGAAGACAGGCCAATACAAGAGGCAATCCGACTGCGACGTCGCACTAGGGTTGTCCGCCGGAAAAACCTACGCCGCTTGCGAATGGCACCGGCACCGCCTTACACGTCGGCGTAAGAACCACCGGACAAAATAGGCGGCAAATGCCGTCAATAGCACCCTGATTTATTCCGTCCGGCTGTCCCCGTTTGTCTTTGCTCGGCAATTCGGGGCTGTCACGTTCAACGGACGAAATCTCTCGTCCCGGACAAAATCAATTCTTTCAGGCGCGTCCGTTCCGTCGGAAAAGATGTAGCCATGTGACCGGCGCGACGCTGGTTGCCGACTCTTTCCGAAAGGAATGTTCGATGAGTGCTACACTCACGCCGGCCGACGCTTCGGCCAAACTGCTCGACGTGCAAGCTGTGGCCACGATGCTCGGCTGCGGAATACATCTCCAACACGCCTGGCGTGATCGTTGTTCCGTCGCGATCGAGAATCGCGTCGGCTGGCGCAACACTGCCAAGCTGTGGGCCGTGCCACCAGCGCCGCACGATTTTGATTTCGCCATTAACGGTAAGAACTTCGTGCGACTGCCGGCCTTTATTGGCCAGTCGCTTGTTCGTCGCTGGATCGTACGGAGGGGGGAAAAGCGGTTTCCGCCGCATCGACACGTCTCTGCACGGCTCGCTCAAAAACCCT
>JBDKTJ010000003.1:0-95530 GCA_039698075.1 Thermoguttaceae bacterium
CACAAATAGTGATTTATGGGTGCCATGCTTGCTAAGCGAGCGCAGCGAGACAGCAAGCATGTTTGCCGTCTCTTCATGCCCACGACAAGCGTGGGCATGGCACCCATTTTCCCTAAATTGCGCACAATAAATGCCATCATTTACAAGACACTACACTACGTCAACAGACCGTAGCGGACCAGCGTCGCGCGGAGCTTCGCCTCTTCGGCGGCGTTGAGCCGCACCAGCGGCATCCGCAGATCGCCCGTGTCGCGGCCCAACATCTGCATCGCCGCCTTGATCGGAATCGGATTGGTCGACAGCCCGAGCATGTCGCGGCACAAGGGAAACAGCTTGCGATGCCATCGCCGGGCCTCGGCCACGTCGCCGGCGTCGAACGCGCGGACCAGTGCGATCATGTCCTTCGGCACGATGTTGCCGACGACCGACACCACGCCCCGAGCGCCCAGCGCCATGAGCGGCAATGTCAGGCTGTCGTCGCCGCTCAGCAGCGTCAGATCCGTGGCATTGACGATCTGCGAGGCCTGATCCATCGAGCCGGTCGACTCCTTGACCATCGTGATGTTCGGCAACTCGGCCAAACGGATGATCGTTTCCGGCTCGATGTTTTTGCCGGTCCGGCCGGGGATGTTGTAGATGCAGATCGGAATGTCGACGGCCTGGGCCAGCATTCGGAAATGCTGAAAAAAGCCCTCTTGCGTCGGCTTGTTGTAGTAGGGGGCCACGATCAGCGCGGCGTCGGCGCCCGCCCGAGCGGCCCAACGCGTCAGATGCAACGCCTCTTCGGTGCTGTTGCTGCCGGTGCCGGCCATTACCTTGATCCGGCCCGCCGCGGCTTCGACCACCGCCGAGATGACCCGTTCGTGCTCCGCATTGGAAAGCGTCGGGCATTCGCCGGTCGTGCCGACGGGACAGACGCACGTCGCGCCGGCCTCGACCTGAAACTCGACATGACGCTGCAACGCCTCGACATCGACCTGGCCGTCGCGGAACGGCGTGATCATCGCCACGGTCAGTCCGGAAAAATTTTCACTACGAGTAGGCATGATTAGGGGCTGGGGGCTAGGGACTGGGGGCTAGCATGAGGAGCGGAAACAACCGCTTGCAACTTCACGCGAGCCTCGGTGATTCCACCAATTGTTTCATTTCTCGCACGGCTTTTTCCAATCCGACCATGATCGCGCGGGCGATGATGCTGTGGCCGATGTTTAACTCGTGCATGGCGGTGATGGCCGCCACAGGCCGCACGTTGCGATAGGTCAGCCCGTGCCCGGCGTGCAACGCCATGCCGGCCTGACGAATCGCAGAGGCCGCCGACTCCAACACATTAAGTTCCTTTTGACGTCCGGGGTCCGTGGTCGCCAACGAGTATTGGCCCGTGTGCAGTTCGACGGCATCGGCGCCCAGGCGAGCGGCCGCCTCGATCTGACGCAGGTCGGGATCGAGAAACAGACTGACCGACACGCCGGCCGCGCGGAGTTGCTCGACGGTCCGAGCGATCCGATCCCGCTGGCCGCAGACGTCCAGGCCGCCTTCGGTCGTGATCTCCTGGCGTTTTTCGGGCACCAGCGTGGCTTGGTCGGGTTTCGTCTGGCAGGCGATCGTGACGATTTCGGGCTCGCAGGCCATTTCCAGATTCAACTTTACCGTGACCGTCTCGCAGAGGATGCGTAGATCGCGGTCGGCGATGTGCCGGCGGTCCTCGCGCAGATGGATCGTGATGCCGTCGGCCCCGCCGAGCTCGGCCAATGCGGCGGCCCAAACGGGGTCGGGCTCGTTGGTGCGCCGGGCCTGACGCACCGTGGCCACGTGGTCAATATTGACGCCAAGTTGAGGCATTTTGCGATCGAGTGGTTAGAGAGGCCGCAAACAAACGCTTTTTTCAGGAAAAACCGGCGGCGGAACGGCCCTCGCCTGGCAAGTCCCAAACGGCGTGATTATAACGGTTTGCGTGCCGATGGCAAGGAGGCCGACGCCCAAAAGAGAGCTATCGGCAAAGCGGCATTCGCGGCGTGGCGACTTGCTGAGCGCTGGCGGTTTTGTCGAAAATCGTCCAAACCGGCGTCCTGGCCTGAAGTTTTTCCATGTACTCGCGGAATTGCTTTTCATTCCGCTGCCGGACGATTTTTTGTTTGATGTCGACCTGGGCGTCAAGGAACGGCTTCACGGCAGTGTCTTCACGCTTCACCACCCGAACGATGTGGTAGCCTTGCTCGCTTTCCAAGATCGGGCTCATTTGTCCGATCGGCAATTGAAACAGCGCCGCGTCGACCGCCGCGCAAACGTGGCTGCCCCGGCTGATCCAATCGCGCCGGCCGCCGTCCTGCGCGGTGGTGCCGTCGGAACCGGCTTTGGCCACGTCGGCCAACGGCGAGCCGCCGAGCACCTGGTTGCCCATTCTGGCGATAGCGTCAAATGCCGCGACCCGCGTCGGATATTTCGAGAAACGCACCATCAGCTCTTCCCACTTGGCCCGGGCCGGGGTGGTGAACTCGTCCTGATGCTCGCGATAGTAGGTCAGCATCTGGTCGTAGGTGATTTCCTCGTCCCCTTTGACTTGCTGTCGCGCCCATTGTTGGGCCAAGGTGCGTTCGGTGAACGCCCGCTTCTCGCGTTCCAATGACGTGCCGAACGTGCGCAACTTTTGGTCCAATTCTCGCGCATTGGCCACGCCCGACTTCTTAATCATCCTCTCCAACTGTTCTTCGTCAAACGTCTTGTCCAACTGCTTCTCGATGTCCGTCCATCGTTCGGACGGAATCGTTCGCCGGGCGTCCTCGTAGATCAACTTCATTTCAACGGCGTTTTTCAATCGCTGCTGGAGCAACAGCTCGCGTTGTTTGTCCAACTGGTCGGGCGGAATCTTCGACTTGTTGGCCTCGATGATCTCATTGACGGCGCCGATCACGTCGCTTTCCAAAATGGCCGCCGAGCCGACCCTCGCAATAATGGCGGTGCCCTCGCACGGCCGCACGTCGCCGACCGGAATGACCGCGTTGGGGTCGGGCTGAGGCCACGGCGACGCATTGCTGGGAACGTTGCCGGCCCAGCCCGAGGGACGCGTGTTGGTCCCGGGCCGCGTGGGCTGATCGTAGATCGTGGAACTGGGGTCGAACCCGTTCGAGCCCCTCGGCGAAACCGGCGCCATCGGCATGTAGCCCTGACCGTCGCTGGAAGCATCCTGGGCGATGCCCGACGACGTCATCGCCAACAGAAAACCGATCACCAAAAATGCGTTGCAAATAGGGCGATGCACGGCAGTGGTGGATAGAGTTGGAGGAATGAAGTCGCGTTGCAAAAAACGTCGTCAATCGGGCGGGGATTATAGACGCGACCCTACTCCCGCTGCAACAGCGATTTCACTTCGGATAAAATAACCGACGACGACGTAACCTCTTGCCCCAAAGGCAGATACGCACTTCGGTCGTCAACCACTCGAAGTTGTCCGCCGGTTTTTTCCGCCAATTGCTCGATCCGTCGACGCGATGTGTACGTGAACACGGCGAACCGCGATTCCTGCTGGTCTTCCAAATGAACGGAATCGACCCCCCACCGGTGTGCCGCCAGACGAATCCCGGTCAATTCCAACAGATGTTGAACCAACGGCGGCGGTTCGCCGAACCGATCGACCAGTTCCGCCCGAAAGTCGGTCAGTTGGGTCGGGTCCGCCACGCGGGCCAGCCGGCGATAGAGATCGATCTTCAACCGCATGTCGGGCACGTAGGCCTTCGGAATGAAGCCTTGGCCGGGCAGGTCGAGGTCCACGTCGATCGTGGTTTTCGGCGGCAAATGCTTTAATCCTCGCACGGCGTGTTCCAACAGATCGCAGTACAATTCGTAGCCCACCGCGGCGATGTGCCCGCTCTGCTCGGCGCCGAGAATGTTGCCGGCCCCACGAATTTCCAAATCCCGCATGGCGATGGCGAACCCGGCGCCCAGGCGACTGAACTCCTCGATCGCCCGCAATCGCTTGGCCGCCACGGGCGTAAGGTTTTTGTTCGGGTCGATCAGTAGGCAACAATACGCGCGGTGTTTGTATCGGCCCACCCGACCGCGAAGCTGATGCAAGTCGGCCAGCCCGTAGCGATCGGCCTCGTCGATGAAAATCGTGTTCGCATTGGGAATGTCCAGTCCGCTCTCGACGATCGTCGTGGCCAGCAGCAGGTCGAATTGCCGACCGATGAACCCCAACATGACCCGCTCCAAGTCGTCCTCGTACATCTGCCCGTGAGCGACGGCCATCCGAGCCTCGGGCACGATTTGTCGCAGCCGTTTGGCCACCACCTCGATGTCCTCGACCCGATTGTGGATGAAGAAGATTTGCCCGCCGCGGTTCAGCTCGCGCAACACGGCGTGGCGGACCAGCTCGGGCTCGAATCGGGCCACGCGGGTTTCGACCGCCAGGCGATCCTCGGGCGGCGTTTCGAGGTTTGAGATGTCGCGCAGGCCCAAAAGTCCCATGTGCAGCGTTCGCGGGATCGGCGTGGCCGTCATCGTCAGCACGTCGACGATCCGCCGGAGCGCCTTCAATCGCTCCTTCACTTCGACGCCGAATCGCTGCTCCTCGTCGATAATGACCAGGCCCAGGTTGTGAAACTGCACGTCGGGCTGCGCGAGCCGGTGCGTGCCGATCACGATGTCCAACGAGCCTTCGGCCAACCGGCGGACGGTTTCGGTCTGCTGCCGGCGCGTGGCGAATCGGGAAAGCGACGCGATTTCAAACGGAAACTCCGCCATCCGCTGGGTGAACGTCTTCCAATGTTGCTCGCACAGCAGCGTGGTCGGCACCAATATGGCCACCTGAAACCCGGCGTCGACCGCCTTGAAGGCCGCCCGCATCGCCACCTCGGTCTTGCCGTAGCCGACGTCGCCGCAAAGCAGGCGGTCCATCGGCCGCGATTGGGTCATGTCGCGTTTGATCGCGTCGATCGTGACCAACTGGTCCTGCGTCTCTTGATAAGGGAACGAAGCGTCGAACTCCCGCTGCCATTCGGTGTCCTCGGGAAACGCGATGCCGGGCCGCGACGCCCGGGCGGCCTGCAATTCGAGCATGTCGGCGGCCAGATCAGTCACGGCCGCTTCGACGCGTTCTTTTTGGCGTTCCCAATTGCGTCCGCCCAGTTTGGCCAGCGAAGGCCGGCTTTTCGTGCCGCCGATGTATTTTTGGACCAGCCCGATCTTGGTCGAGGGCACGTACAGCTTCGTGCCGCCGTGAAACTCCAATTCGAGATGTTCTTCGACCTGCCCGTTCTTCTCCAACAATTTCAAGCCGCGATACCGTCCGATGCCGTGTCCGACGTGGACGACCAGATCGCCCTCGCGCAGCTCCATGAAACTGTCGATGACCCGCGAAAGCCGGCGATGGGTCGGGCGCCGCAGGTCCGTCCGACGAAACAGCTCGCCGCTGCTCAACAGCACAATCCGCTCGGAGACCCATCGAAACCCGTGACTGAGCGACCCGATGGGAAACCGAAGGCGTCCCTGCCGAGCCGCGTCGGTTTCGCTGAACAGATCGCCCAATCGCCGCACTTCCGCTTCGGTCTGACAGACGACAAAAATCTCTTGGCCCGTGCCCGCCTCGTCCAATTCGCTGCGCACGCGATTGATGTCGCCGCTGAACTGCTCGACCGATTCGACTTTCAGCCGATAGCTGGCCTCCAACGATCCGACGGCCAACGCCGACGCCGTGACCGACGGAAAATGGAAGGCCTTTTTCAGCACGTCGGAAACGGTGAAGAACTGGGACGAGGGACGGACGGCGGGCGACGGAGAATCTGAAGAGAGCGGACGGACGGCCGTTCCACTCTCCACGCTCCATTCTCCCATCTCCGCTTTTTCTTGCGTCCGTTCGAGATATTGGCGCCCTTGCTGCTCCAACTCCATCGGTTCCAACAGCAGGACCCAACTTTGCGGAGGCAGATGGTCGACCAAACAGGCCCGATCCTCGTCCGCCGCGCCGAGGATCGTCAAATCGACCTCCGGCAACGATTCCAGGCTTCGCTGGGTCGAAATCTCGAACCGCCGCAACGACTCGATTTCGTCGCCGAAAAACTCGATGCGGACGGGATTCTCCCAATCGTGGGCAAAAACGTCCACGATGCCGCCGCGGATCGAAAACTCACCGGGCAGATCGACCGCCGGCGTGTTGACCAGTCCGCCGCGAACCAGCCAGCCGGCCAGTTCGTGAACCGCCGTCGACTGGCCGACGCGGAACGTTCGCGTGTGCCGATCGAGCGACTCGCGGCTCGGAACCGGCTGCAACAGGCTTTGGATGCTGGCCGCCAACAGCGTCGGCGCCGGCGCGGCCTGCAACTGCTTGAGCACGCGAAGCCGCTGGCCGACCAATTCGTCGGCGGCCGTGGGATCGAACGATTCGGAGGCGGGAAACCGTTCGGGCTTCCGCCGAGTGAACATGGCCAGATCGTCGATCAGTTCGTCGACTTGATCGATCGTCGGCACAACGACCAGCAGCGTCGTCGGAGCGGCGTCGGCCAACGCGGCCGCAGCCAGCGCGCACGACGAACCCCAAACTCCGTCGAGAGTCGCCGCATGGCCCCCCCTCAAACTTTCGACGATCTCGCCGAAGCCCGCCTCCGATCCTAAACATCCGGCCAGTTCCATCAACCGGCCCGATGCGGTGGCAGCTCGCTCGGCATCGGACATGATCCGCTTGCTATTTTACAGGAGGCGGCGGCTGCGAAAAAGACGGATCTTCTCGCGCCGCGCTACGAACGTCGCTTGCTGCCGCCTCGACCGCGACTGTCCCGATTGCCGCGTCCGTGATGCGGAGGACTGGCCGGACGTCTGGCCCGGGCCTCGATGTTCTTGTCGACCAACAACCCGACCGTCTCCTGCCAAGTCGGAATGCCGCGGAACCCCACCCGCGCCGGCGCTTCTTCGCCGTCCAACTCGCCGGACGCGTCGAGGTCAACCGCCTCGGCCATTTCGGACGCTTCGGATGTTTCCTCGGCCGCGACGTCGTTCGACGGTTTTTCTTTGTCGACATGCTCCGACGCCGACTCGCCGGACGATTCCGCCGGTTCGCGACGTCTCCGACCCCGACGGCCGCGACGACCGCGCGGACGACGCGGCTCCGACTCCTCGTCGGAACGCTGCGCATCCACCTCGCCCGACGCTTCCTGAATCACAACCTCCGCCTCGAGGACCGTTTCCGATTCAGCAGTCACGTCTTTTTGCTCATCCTCGGCGACAACGTCCGACGACTCCGCCGCTGCGGACTCGCGCGAGCCTCGCCCGCGACGACGACGACGGCGACGACGCGGCCGTTTCTCGTCCTGCTCGGCCGGTTCTTCCGCAACAACCGCCTTCGCCTCGGCGGACGTTTTTTCGACCGACTCCAACAAATCATACGGCTCGTCGAAATCGAACCGTTCGTCGAAAAAGTTCGGCGATTCCTCGGCCACGGCGGGCTTCGGCGCGACCGGCGTCGAGGCCGACGGCTTCGGCGCGACCGGTGCGGCAGATCGAACAACCGGCGGCACAGGTTCGGACGTAGGCGTCACGCCCAACTTGCTGGCCAGCGCGTCCCAATTGGCCGGCGCCGCCGGTCGATCGTGACGCGACTCCGGCTTGTGAACCGCCGGCGCCGACGGGGCAGGGGAGGGCGGCGAGGGTTGCCGCAACGCTTCCTCGGCCGGAGGGGTTGCCCCAAGACTGGACGCCAACGCGTCCCAATGATTCGGAGAATTTGAATCGGTCATGCTTCAAAAACCAATTTCGACCATGAAAACAACAACAACAAACAATCAGTATAGCGCGTTTGGGTCCCGGTGGGAAGAACAACGGCAAATGGCGTCCAAACCCCCCCCTCGCACGATGGGATCGGACTCAGCATCCCGCCGCTAGCCCACCATGGCCCGAAACACCTCCTTGGCGTGTCGCAGCAACTCCGGATAGTCGATCGCTTCCAATTCTTCGCCCAACAATTCTACGTCGTAGTAGCCCTGATAGCCGGCCGCCTGCAACGCCTCGACGATTTTTGCGACCGGGATCGCGCCCTGCCCGAGCCGGCAGCGGTTCTGTTCGCCGTCGGGCGGACGCCGGCCGTCGCCCAATTGCACGATCGCCACCCGGGGTACGATCGACGCGATGCGTTCGATCAGCCGCGGTTCGTGGCCAAGATGGTATGTGTCCAGTGCGATCTGGACTTGCGGGCTGCCGATCGAGTCCAACAAATCAAGGGTGTCGTCCAACGACGTCAAAAACGTCCATTGCTCGGCGCAACCGGCGTGCATCGGCTCCAGCGCCAAGGCGACGCCTAACGCCTCAGCCCGCGGCGTCAACTCGTTCAGCGCGGCTTGAACCAACCGCCTGGCGTGGTTGGTCGTGTGGCCGGCTCGCGGCCCGGTGCATACGACCAGCGTAGGGCAACGGAGCCGAGCAGCCGTTTCGATCGCCTCGGCCGCGTCCTCGACGCTTTCGCGAAAACTCCGACCGTCGCTGCCGGTGAATCCGCCGGCCCAAAACAGATGCGAGACCTTCAATCCGCGGCCGTCCAACAACTCGGCCGCCTTGGCCGCGCCGTAGTCCGAGAGTTTCTGTCGCCAGACGCCGATGGCCGGAATGCCCGCCTCGGCATACCGCGCCACGTCTTCCTCGAACGACCAGCGAAACGTGGTCGTTTCGTTCATCGAAAGCACAGCCATCCCTGTATCTCCGAGTCTCCCGTTGAGCATCGCCGGACAGTATAGTCGGTTTCGCATTTGGGGGGAACGTGAATCCACCCACCTCGGAGAAAACCATGCGGACCTACACAAGTCCACAAGAATGATACACATGGCGTGTGGACTTCCACACGCACCCCCTCCAGAGATTCAATATTTCATTCACAAGCTCGTCTTGATTTTGTCGAAAGATCAGTCATACTATTAGAAATCTTACAGGGTGCAAACCCTGTGTGATGGGCTTCTGCAGGTTCCTGCCCCACCTGCGGAGGCCTTTTTTATTTTCTTGCCTGCCCATCACGCGCGACGATAGATGCGGAGTTCTTCCAACACCGCCGTAATGTCGCCGGGCAGCGGGGCCTCGATCTCCAGTCGCTCGCCGCTGACCGGATGCACGAATCGCACCCGCCGGGCGTGCAAGGCTTGACGGTCCAGCAGCACCGTCTCATCGGTCGGATCGCGACGGATTTCGCCGCGCGTGATGATGCGTCGGCCGCCATACTGTCGATCGCACAACACCGGACAGCCAATATGATGGAGATGCACCCGAATCTGATGCGTTCGCCCCGTCTTCGGCAGCAGCTTCATCGCCGCGAAACCGTCGAAACGCTCGAGGACTTCGTAAAACGTCTGGGCGGGCCGGCTCGCCGCGTCGTCGTGACGAACCGCCATTTTCTCGCGGACGTGCGGGTGGAATCCGATCGGACAATCGATCAAATCCCGATCGCGTTGGGGATTGCCGCAAACCAGCGCGAAATATTCCTTCTCGATCGAGCGCGACGCGAACTGCTTGGCTAAATGGAAATGCGCCGAATCGTTTCGAGCGACCAGGATCACGCCGCTGGTGTCGCGGTCCAAGCGATGCACGATGCCGGGCCGGCAGACGCCGCCGCCCAAGCTGAGGGTGGGCCCAAAATGATATTGCAGCGCGCTGGCCAACGTGCCCGACCAGTGCCCCCGGGCCGGATGCACCACCATGCCCGGCGGCTTGTTGATCACCGCCAGATGCTCGTCCTGATAGAGAATTTCCAGCGGGATGTTTTCGGGACGCGGCGACTGACGCGGAATTTCGGGCAAGACGATCGACACCCGCTGGCCCGGCTTCAAACGATAGGCCGGCTTGCCGCCGCGTTCCTCCACGCGAACGCCGCCGGCTGCGATGACGCGACGCAAATGCACCCGGCTGTAGTCCGGAAAATGACAGGCCAAAAAAGCGTCGAGCCGATGGCCGGCCTCGGCGGCCTCGACCGTCAACTCCACCGGCTGAGACGAGAGCGGCATTGCTGCGGTCCGCTTATTTCTTGTCGGCTCCGGATTTCGCCGGCGCGGCGTCTTTGCCCTTGGCGTCAGCCTTGCCCTTGGCGTCGAGTTTCAAGTCCAACGTGGTGGCGGGCAAATCGACATCGTTCTTTTCCGGCTCGGCCGGCAGACTGCTGGCGTCAAAGACCGGCGATCCCTCTGAACCCTTGGAGTCGCTCGAATAGGCCGGCTTGGGATCGAAGGATTTGAACTTGTCGTAAAACTCTTTCGTGCTTTGCCGTTTCAGATCGTCGGCCCGGTCGGCCGCCGCGACGGCATACGCGCCCTTCGGCCAGCGTGAGGCGACCTCGGCATAGCGTTTTCCGGCCTCGCTCAGTTCCCCCTTCGCCTCGGCGGCCCGCGCCAGTCCAAACGCGGCCCGTTCACGCAGCGAATCGAATCGGGTTTGGTCCGAGACCATCTGATACAGGGCGATCGCCTTGTTCAATTCCTGCAACGCGCCGGCCTTGCTGGCAAACAGGCGAGCGCACCCCTCGCCAAGATGGCAGTCGGCCAAGACGACCGCGGCCGTTTGGCCCACATTCGTGCCTGGATACTCGTCGGCGATCTTGGCCAGCGTGACCAGGTTGGCGCCGCCGTCGGACAGCGCGATGTTCAACTCATCCCACGCGCGAGTCGTTCTGGCGGACGCCTGACGAGACCACAGGGTGTAGCCCAACGCAAAAACCAGAACCGCGGCGACGGCGATCCAAATCATGTTCTGGTACGGTTTGATCGTTTCGCCCAATCTCTCCAGCCAGAGGGCCAACTCATTATGCTGAAGCTCGTGCCGTCGTTCGCTTTTCATGGTCGAATATCCCGGTTCAAGAGAGAATTCTTTACGGTCGTCCGAAGATTCCGCAGTATAGGGGCGACCGGGCCGACACGTCAAGGTCGCATGGGGGGCGACTGCAAGCACCCCCATTTGGTCGGGCTGAAACGTGCATTGACACCCCGGGCCGTTTTCGAGTACAAACCGCCCGCTTTTCCTCGATTCCTTGCACGTTCGTTTTGTCCTTCGCCGCGCCGCCGCCTTGGGACAGGCAACGCCATGGCAAAAGGACGGTTTTCTCGAAAAAAGTCGACCTCCGGTCGGTCGGCCTTGTTGTCACTCTCGACCTTCAATAGCGATTGGACCGAAACCATGTCTTTCAATTCAACCAACCGGTCATGGAAAGAGTTTTCCCTGCGAGAACTGGTCGAGGAGATCTATCGGCCATTGGAATCGCAATTGTCGGAACAAGCCATCCAGACATTTCTCGACGTCCCCGCGAACCAAATGATCACCGCCGACCGCGAATTGTTGCGTCGCGCGGTGCGCAATCTGGTGCTCAACGCCGTCGACGCGATGCCTGAGGGCGGATCGCTGTTCGTCACGTCGGCCGTCGGCCCCAACGCCATTGAATTGGAAGTCGCCGACACCGGAGCGACCCTGTCGGACGAGCAACGCCGGGAAGCGTTCGAGTTGGTTCCCACGTCGCAACGCGGCGGGGCCGGCTGGGGACTGGCCGTCGTGCTTCGCATCGCCGAATTGCACGGCGGCGACGTCACCGTGGCGAATTGCCCGGAAGGCGGAGCGGCCTTCACGCTGCGAATTCCGCGGACCGCCGCGATGGAAGCCGCCGCTTGAGTAAAGGTTTTCGAAGACGACATTGAGGATCGGACCGCCAACGCACGGTCGGCACGCCGGGGGAGTTTGAACCTCACAGGACGGGTCAGATGGACTTTTTGAATCGGGCTTACTCGCAACTGCACGATCTGTTTCGCTCGATGACGCCGGGCTCGCGCTGGGCGGCGGCTCTTTCGGCCGTCGTCGCATTGTCAAGCCTCGGCTATCTGCTGACCCATCAGACCGTCACGCCCGACGCCGACCTGATGCACGGCGTGCCCGTGGCCGCCAGCCAGTTGCCCAAAATGGAAGCCGCGCTGGCCAAAGCCAATTTAACGAATTACCGAATCGACGGCGCGTCGATCCGCGTGCCGCGAGGCCAAGAGCCGGTCTACATGGGCGCGTTGGTCGACGCGAAGGCTTTGCCGCCGAACATCGGCGAGGCCCTGATCGCGGCCGTCAGCAACGGCAACGCCTTCGAGAGCCGCGACGCCCGCGACGAACGCCTCAAAATCGCCCGGCAAACGGAAATGTCGCTGGTGATTCGCTCGATGCCGGGCATTGAAAACGCTTTCGTGTTGTATGACGTCGACATGAAAACCGGCTTCCAGCGTGAAAAACTCATCACGGCCACGGTCAGCGTCAAACCGGTCGGCGACACGCAGCTCGACGAGGCCCGCATTTCGTCGATCCGTTATTTCATCGCCGGGGCGATCGCCGGACTGAAACCCGAAAACGTCACGGTCTCGGACCTCAACGGACGCACCTGGCACGGAATCGCCGAGGACGCCGGCAGCGCCGATGAAAATCTCTACATCTCGCTCAAACGGACATACGAGCAGGACCTGAAGGCCAAAATTCTCAACGCCTTGTGCTTCATTCCGAAAGTGACCGTCGAACCCACCGTGGTGCTCGATCGGGAACGGTTGACTCACTTCCGCCAAGAAAAACGCACGCCCAACGACGAGCCTCGCCCGGCCGGTTCGACGCGGTCGCCGCGTTGCAGCGTGTTGCCCAACACGGCCGCGATTCTCGACAGTCTGCTGAGCGGCTCCACAGGCGACGCCCCTCCGACGCCCGCGGCGTCCGGCTCGCATGAACAGATCGAACGCGAAAGCGTCGGCCTGACGCCGATCCAGGCCCGCGTGTCCGTCGGCGTGCCGGTCAGCTATTTCAAGAAGATCTGGCAAGAGCAACACGCGGTCGAGCCGGGCCATTCGGTCGGATCGCCCGATTTGGCCGCGTTGGATCGGATTCGCGCGGAGGAATCGGAGAAAATCCGACGGCATGTGGCCCAATTGCTTCCGTCGCCGGAAAGCCCGGCCAAGGCCGCCGAGTTGGTCACCGTCACGACGTTTCAAGACATTTCGACGCCGGTCGAAAAAGTCGCGCACGATTACGTTCAAGACGTTTTGGCGTGGCTCCAACAATCGTGGCGGACGTTGAGCGTTTTGGGGCTGGCTCTGATCGGACTGCTCGTGTTGCGGTCGATCGTTCGCCAACTGCCGAGGCCCTCGATTCCGGAGCCGACGGCGTCCGAGTCCATCGCGATGCCGGAAGGATTTATGCGGGACGACGCCACGACCAACGCGGCGCCGTCGCCCCACGCCAAACGATTCCGCGAGCCCGCCCCGGCGTATCACGATGAAATTTCCGAACTGGTCGACCGCGATCCCGACGCGGCCGCCAACGTGTTGCGACATTGGATCGGGCAGGTGGACTAGGCTATGGCGAACGATCGGCAAGCGACAGGCATCCGGAAAGCGGCCCTTTTCGTGGCCGGTTTGGACCAGACGGTCGCCGATCGGCTGCTGGAGCAAATGGGCCCCGAGCGGGCCAGGCAGGTGCGCGAGGCGATGCGGACCATCGACGCGATCGACCTGCAAGAACAGCAGCGTGTGATCGACGAGTTCCAACGCATCGAACCGATGATTCCGCCGCAATCGCCGGCCGGCATCGAATTGGACAAGCTGTCGATCGATCAGGCCCGGCACGATTTCGCGGCCGAATTGGACGCGCCGGCCTCGTCGGGAACGACCGTCCAAGACGCAACGCCGCCCGCGCCGTTCGAGTTCCTGCGCGACGCCGACGATCCGCGATTGGCCGAGCTGTTGTCCACCGAGCGTCCGCAAACAATCGCCCTGGTGCTTTCGCACTTGCCGCCCGAGCGGGCCGGCGCCACGTTGGCCCATTTCGACCCGTCGCTGCAAGTCGAGGTGGTCCGTCGCCTGGTCGATCTCGAAAACACCGATCCCGAAACGCTGCGTCAGATCGAACGAACGTTGGAGGAGCGGCTTGCACGCCAGATCGTCGCCTCGCGGCGTGAACGTGCGAACGGTCCGCAAACCGTCGCTCGCATTTTGGCGGCCTGCGGCGGCGCAACGGCCGGCGAAATCGTGGACCATCTAGCCCAATTCGATCCGTCGCTGGCCGAAATGCTCGGCTATCAGCCGTTGGAGTTCGACGATCTGGCCCAACTGGACGACGCCCTGCTGACGGCGACCTTTCAAGCCACCGATCCCGACGTGGCGATGGCGGCCCTGTTGGGCGCGACGCCGACGTTGGTCGAGCGAGTGCTCGGCGGGCTCGCGCCGGAGCAGGCCAAACAGTGGCGTCGCCGGCTCGAACGTCCCGAGCCCATCCGACTGAGCGATATCGACGCCGCGCGACGGCAAGTGGCCGCCACGGCCCGACATTTGTCGTTCAGCGTCTCACACGACGCGAGGGCCGCGTAGTTGTTTTTCAGGCAAATCATGTCGCCGGTGCGTTGTTGTACGGTTTACGTCCTTTTCGGTTTTTTGCGGTTTCCTTGAGGCGGTCATGGGCACGATTCTTCGACTCGACCATTCGCCGCACGGCTTGCACGGTGCGGACATGAACTTCGACGACCTGGTCGCCGAGGCCGATCGGCATGCGTCCGCACGGAAACTCGAGGCCGAGCGTCTGGTCGCCGAAGCCCGACAAGAGGCCGAGGCCATCCGTCAGCAAGCCGCCGAGGAAGGCGCGCTGGCGGCGGCCCAGGCGGTCGAACGCATGGTGGCCGAGCAGTTGGCCCCGTCGATCGAAGCGTTGCGACGCGCGGCCGACAATCTCCACACGGCCAAGCAATCGTGGCTTGCCCATTGGGAGTCGAGCGCCGTCCGATTGGCTTCGGCGATGGCCGCCCGAATCCTCCGCGGCGAGTTGCGTCGTCAGCCGGAGGTGACGCTCCGACTGGTCCGTGAGGCGTTGGAGCTGGCCGCCGGCAGCGCGAACGTTCGTCTGCGTCTGCATCCCGACGACCTCAAGGCCTTGGGCTCGCAGGTGCAAGCGATGATCGACTCGATGTCGTCGCTCGGCGCCGCCGAACTGACGCCCGACCCGTCCATCACCCGAGGCGGCTGCCGCGTCGACACCCGCTTCGGCACGATCGACCAACAATTCGAGTCCCAGTTGCAACGCATGGAAGAAGAGTTGACCGGCTAACCCCTAGCCTCTAGCCCCTAGCCCATGTCCGACCTTACCGAACAACTCGACCAGATCATGCCGACGTCGCTCATGGGCAGCGTTGCGCGGACGATCGGCACGACGATTTCCGCGTCGGATTTTCCGGCGCCGATCGGGGCCGTGGCGGAAATCCAACGGCAGTCGGGCGATCCGTTGACGGCCGAGGTCGTCGGTTTTCGCGACGATTTGACCGTGCTGTATCCGTTGAGCCGATTCGACGGCGTGCGGCGAGGCAACCGCGTTCGTCTGGTCCGCACTGCGAGGTGGTTGCGCGTGGGTGACGAGTTGCTGGGCCGGGTGATCGACGCCGAGGGCCGCCCGATCGACGGTCGTCCGTTGCCGGCGCTCGACCAGCGCGTCTCGCTGCAACAATCGCCGCCCGATCCGTGCGCCCGACCGCGCATCGACGAGCCGCTTTCGACCGGCGTCCGCGCGATCGACGGTCTGTTGACGTGCGGCAAAGGTCAGCGGATGGGCATTTTTTCCGGCTCCGGCGTCGGCAAGAGCACGCTGCTGGGCATGATGGCCCGCTACAGCTCGGCCGACGTGATCGTCATTGCGTTGATCGGCGAGCGCGGCCGAGAAGTCAATCAGTTCATCGAGCGCGATCTCGGGCCCGAGGGCTTGGCCAAGAGCGTGGTCGTCGTGGCCACGAGCGATCAGCCGGCGCTCACGCGAACCCAAGCGGCGCAGACCGCCACGGCCGTGGCCGAGCATTTTCGCGATCGCGGCAAGGATGTGTTGTTGTTGATGGATTCGCTGACGCGGTTTGCGTTGGCCCAACGCGAGATCGGACTGGCGGCCGGCGAGCCGCCGACGACGCGCGGATTTACGCCCTCGGTGTTCGCCGCGTTGCCGAGACTGGTCGAACGGACCGGTCGAAGCGCGTCGGGCAGCATCACCGCATTTTATTCCGTGCTGGTCGAAGCGGACGATCCGAACGAGCCGATCAGCGACGCCGTTCGCGGATTGTTGGACGGCCACACCTGGCTTTCGCGTCATCTGGCGTCGCGCGGCCATTATCCGGCCATCGACGTGCTGGAAAGCATCAGCCGTTTGACGCCGGACGTGGTCGACTCGGAACAGTTGCAGGCGATTCACGCGATTCGCGCCATGCTCGGGGCGCACCGCGATCATCAGGATTTGATTTCGATCGGCGCGTATCGCCGCGGCAGCAACCGGACCGTCGACGCCGCGATCGAGTTGCAGGAGGCGTTGAACGAGTACCTGCGTCAACCGATCGGGCGGCCCGCCTCGCTGGCCGAGGCCCGGCGCGAATTGCTCGAACTTTTCGATCGATACCAAACGTTGCTCGAACCGTCCGAATAAACGATGCTCAAGTTTCAATTTCGACTGGCCACGCTGCAAAAACTCCGCGAGATTGCCCGCGACGAGCGACGCACGCAATTGGCCGAGTCGCAACGGGCCGACGCCGCATTGGAGCACGAGCAGGCGGAAGTCGACGCCGAACGGGGTCGGTTGCAGGGCGAATGCCGCGCGATCGGCGGGCCAGGCCGCTTGGATCTTCCGCGATTGGCCGAGGTCCAGCGTTACGCCGAATCGCTGCGACGCGACGCCGAATCGCTCGAACGCCAACGGCGGTCGCTGGCCGTCGAAATCGAGCGGCGGCGGCTTGCCACGATCGAAGCCGACCGGGACGTCCGATCGCTTGAAAAACTGCGTGAGCATCAATGGGCGGCCCATCGCCAGATCGAAGAGCGTCAAACCGTCAAGCGGCTCGACGAGTCCGCCGCGAGGGCCGTCGCAGTCGCCCGGTCGTCGCAGGACGACGACGAAACCCCTCATTGATCTCTAGGTAGCCCATGAACCGTTCCATACACATTAGCCTAGGCATCAATAAACAAGCGTTTTATCGGTCCCGCGCGTGAGGAGCATTTTTTTATGGCCCACGAACCCATCCCCGAACGAACGTCGAGCGACGCCGGACCGGCGTGCGGCGCGACGCCTTGTCGTTGGGAGCGATTCGATGGCGAGCCGGCGATCCGCCCGGCCGATGCGGTCGAGTCGGACGACCCGACGCCGATTTCCGTACGGATCGAGTTCGGACGCGCCCGACCGCGACGCGACGAGGTGCAAAAATTGCGCGTCGGGGACATCGTGCCGCTGGACAACCACGCCACGGATCTGGTCGGGGTATACGCCAACGGGCGGCTGGTGGCCCGGGGCGAGCCGCTGGTCGTCGACGGACGGATCGGCGTCCGCGTGGTCGAGTTGATCTCCCCGGTCGAACCCTGAACGAAAAAAGGAATCAGGCCATGCGACGTTGGATGATGGTGGTCGGACTGGTGATGGTTGCGGTTG
Source organism: Thermoguttaceae bacterium (assembly GCA_039698075.1). Lineage (GTDB taxonomy): Bacteria > Planctomycetota > Planctomycetia > Pirellulales > Thermoguttaceae > JAJFVC01. The sequence goes on from JBDKTJ010000003.1 coordinate 17,401, forward strand.
GCGCGGCTCGATGGTCGGCGGCGGACGCCGCGCCGTTGTCGTCCGACGCGCAGCCCGCGACACTGCAATCGTCGGACGCCATGCCGTTGAAACCGCACGACGCCGCACGCGACGAACCGGCCAAACGGCCGAACTTTTTTTCACCGGTCACGATCGGCGGCAGCTTGGCGCTGGTCCTTGGGATTTTTTTGGCGTTGGTTTGGTTGATCCGCCGCGCGGCGCCGGGCCGAATCGGTCCGTTGCCGACCGAGGTGTTCGAGACGCTCGGACGGGCGCCGCTGGCCAATCGCCAACAGGCGCAGTTGATTCGGTGCGGTCCCAAGCTGCTGCTGGCGGCCATTTCGATGACCGACGCCCGGCCGCTGCTTGAAATTGATGATCCCGAAGAGGTCGAGCGTCTGACGATGCTGTGTCGCTCGGGCCGATTGCAGACCCCGCTGCGTCGAACGGAGAACCGCCGATGATGGGCCGTTGGATGCCAATGCTCTGTTTGTTCGGGTGCCTGCTGTTCGTCGCGGTTGCGCGGGCGGATGAGTCGAACGCCGCGCCGGCCAATCAACCGCTGTCGGTCGGACTGCCCGACGGATTGGCCGCCGGTCCGAAAGGTTGGACCAGTCCCGAGGGGCTCGGTTCGACGTTGCAGATGATGCTGTTGCTGACCGTGTTGAGTCTGGCGCCGGCGGCGTTGCTGATGACCACCTGTTTTGTCCGCATCGTGGTGGTGCTGAGCCTGCTGCGGCAAGCGCTCGGAACGCAGAATCTTCCGCCGACGCAGGTGATCACCACGCTGGCGTTGTTCTTGACGCTGCTGATTATGAGTCCGGCGTGGAAACAAGTGTACGATAGCGCAGTCGTTCCGTACACGCAGCATCGGATCGACGCCCAACAGGCGTGGACGACCGGCGTCGCGCCGATCCGTCGCTTCATGAGCGCGCAGATTGAAAACACGAAGAACACCGAGGACGTGTGGCTGTTTTTGAACTACCTGCCGCATCGCGCCGCGCCGGCCAGCTACGACGATGTGCCGCTGCAAGCCCTGCTGCCGGCGTTTATGCTGAGCGAACTGAAGACGGCCTTTTTGATCGGGTTTACGATTTTTCTTCCGTTTTTGATTCTCGACATGGTCGTGGCCAGCGTCATGGTGTCGATGAGCATGTTGATGGTTCCACCGGCGTTGGTGTCGCTGCCATTGAAGTTGCTGTTGTTCGTTCTGGTCGACGGCTGGCGTCTGGTCGTCGGAATGCTTTTGCAGAGTTTCCAGTAAATGAGGGATTGGGGATTAGATACAACCGCGGAAAACCAAACGTGGTGCGATGTGATTGAAACTACCCCGACCCCCGCGTCCCCTAATCCCTAATCCCTCCCGCCTCCCATGGACCAACAAACCGCCGTTGAACTGGGCCGCCAAGCGTTTTGGACGATGCTGTTGATCGGTTCGCCGGTGTTGGCCGCGGGCCTGATCGTTGGGCTGGTGATTGGACTGTTGCAGGCGCTCACGCAAATCCAAGAGCAAACCGTGGCCTTCGTTCCGAAAATCATCGTCATGTTGCTGGTTCTCAGCGCGACGCTGCCGTGGCTGATCGCGCAAATGGTTCAATACACCCACGACCTGATCGCCGGTATTCCGGGTCGGTGGTGAGCTGTCGCCAACGGCCATGCGTGGTGTTGCCGTTTTTTGTCACGTTCGGTTCTCCGCGATTTTATGATGACGCACGCTGCCGGTCTTATCTTGCTGTCGCTCGTGTTCGCCCGGGTCGGCGGATTGACGATGACCGCGCCGATTTTCGGCGGGGCGGCCGTGCCGATGCAAGTTCGCGTGCTGCTGGCCGTCGCGTTGACCGCGCTGGTCGCGCCGCTGCAATGGAATGCGGCTTTCGTCTCGCCCGGCGGCCCGGCGGATTACGCCGTCCTGCTGGGCAGCGAGGCCGTGGTCGGCGTTTGCCTCGGGCTCGGCGTTCTGATCCTCGTCCACGGCATGACGCTGGCCGGTCAGTTGATCGGCGCCGCCAGCGGACTGACCGTGGCCGACGTGTTCGACCCGTCGTTGGACGAGAACGTGCCGCTGTTTTCTCGACTGTTCTTTCTGCTGGCCGTCGCGATTTTTTTCTGCGTCGGCGGACATCGGATGGTCATGGCGGGCCTTTTGGACACGTTTCGGACGATCCCGCCCGGCGGCGCGACGTTTTCCCGGTCGATCGTCGATGGATTCGTGACCTTGGCAGGCCAGAGTTTCGCCTTGGCCGTGCGGGCCTCCGCGCCGGTCGTGACGGCGTTGTTGCTAGCGACCTTGACGCTGGGGCTCGTCGGACGTACCCTGCCGCAGTTGAATGTGTTGAGCCTCGGGTTCGGCGTGAACGCCCTGCTGGCCTTCGCAGCGCTGAGCATCACGTTGGGAACGGCGGCCGTGGCGTGGGCTGATCAAATCGAACCGGCATTGGATACGCTTTTGGAATGTCTTCAGACACCGATTTCCAAAGAATGGCTTTTTTAGTCCCATAAAAATGGATAGCGAAACAGTCTTTTCTAATCCCTAATCCCTCTTTCCCATGGCCGAGTACGCCGGCGAAAAAACGCTCGACCCGACCCCGCACCGTCGCCAACAGGCGCGGCGCGAAGGGCATGTGGCCAAGAGCCAGGAGTTGGGCTCGGCCGCCGTGCTGTTGGCGGGCATTGCGCTGCTGATGGTTTTGGGCGGCGGATTGGCGGGCTTTTTGGCCGACTATTGCCGCACCCAACTCGGCGGCGAACCTTGCCTGTCGATCAGCGCCGAGGGCGTGGTGGATCAGTGGAACGCAACGCTTTGGTCGCTCGGCCGTTGGATGGCGCCGATCCTCGGGCTGCTTTTTTTGACTGGCGTGGCGATCCACGTGCTTCAAGTTGGATTTTTGTTCCTGCCACAACGACTCGGATTCGACCCCACCCGGCTCGACCCGATTCGCGGATTGCAGCGGATTTTTTCCGGCGCGAATCTGGTCCGCCTGGGCATGGGGCTTTTGAAACTTGCGATTCTCCTGGGCGTGGCGTCGGTGGTGCTTTACGGCCAACGCGAGGAGATTCTGTCGCTCAGCAGCCTAGCGCCGGCGCCGTTGGCTCAACAAGTGACGCATATCCTGCTGAACACGGCCCTGAAGCTCGGCGCGGCCTTGTTGGTCTTGGCGCTGTTGGATTACGCCTATCAATGGTGGCGGCACGAGCAGGACCTCAAGATGACGCCGCAAGAATTGCGTGAGGAACTGCAAAATCTCGAAGGCAATCCGCAAGTTCTCGCCCGGCGAAAACAGATGCAGCGCGAACTGGCGAAGAAATGACCCACGGTCACGCTTCGTATCCGTACCGCTCGGCGTATTTTTTCCACCGCCGACCGATCTCGGCTTTCATCTCGGGCGTGATTTCGTAGCGATTGGTCCGATAGTTCTTTTGACCGGCGAAATAGGCCTCGACGCCGGGCCGAGCGGCCTCGAAGTCGCCCAGATCCAACTCCTGATACACCCGCCGCATCTCGCCGAGCGGATCGGCCACGAGTTGCTCGTAACGGACTTCGCAAAACTGGCCCTTGCCCAACAAATCGCGATCCCGATCGAAGGCGTCGTACATCCGAGTCAGCGTTTGGAACACCTGCTCGTCGAGCCCCTCGCATTTCGGCGCCTGCAATCCCTGATCGCGATAGAGCCGTCGCCAAAGGTTCACGGTCGAGGGGAAAAGAATCCGCGGGTCACGAACGATGTGAACGAACTTCGCCCGCGGAAACATCTCCAGCAAAACGCGAATCCGCGCGGTGTGCGGCGGCGACTTCAACACGATCCGCTTCGGATCGCGCAACGTCAGGCACTTCAGAAACCAAAGGAATTGGCTCTTCCAACGATGCAACGCCGACGCCGACACGCCGCGGAAATCGAGATACTCCTGATATTGCGGCGGACGATTTGAAAAAACCGCCGTCAGATACGGCGACGGCAGACCCATGTTGCACAAGGCAAACTCGTCCTCTTGCGGATGACTCCACCCGGCCGGCATGTTGTCGATCGGCCGCTGCGTCGGCAGAAGCACCTGCAACCACGGCTTCATCCACCAACCGGACACCAAAAAATGGTTCGGCGCGAAACAATCGTACGTGTCGGGATACGTGTGGCGCGGATCGCGCACCAACAACTCATGCAGCAGCGTGGTGCCGGAGCGCCAGTGTCCGATCACGAAAATCGGGTCGTAGTCGATCCGCGTCCGCTCGATTTTCCGACGGTAGAAAAAAATCTGGATCAGCCAGAGGAAGGAATTGAAAAAGCTCAGGCCCGCGATAATCAAGGCCATCGCGATGCGGGACGGCGCCACGGCGAACCGATTGCGCCACAGCAGCGAAAACCAGCCGATCACGCCGATGCCGTCCCAAAAACGCGGGATCCAAAACCGATCCTTGTAGCCGCCTTTCTGCGAGGCGTCGGGCTTGTCGGCCTTGCCCTTGCCTTGGACGGAACCTGAAGGCGGAGACAAATGGCCTTTTGACTTTCTCTCTAAACACTCAGAACTACCCAGATTAACCATTCGATCCATCCTTCCAAATCATGATCGCTATCGTACCAAATTCGGCATCGGCATGACAGGCCACGGGAATCGAGGTTGTCCAAACCGACCTGGACACTTTACCGGGTTTCATGTACCTTCCCGCTTCTTCTCTGACCCCCCAAGGGAGCAACCGATGGTCGCGACGTCCGCGCCGCATTCGGCGACGTCGGGTTTTTGGACCCGAGTCCAGGAATTGATCCTGCCGATCGCCATGATCGCCAGCGTACTGGTGATTATGGCGCCGCTGCCGGCTGGGTTGATGGACTTGCTGCTTTCGGCCAACATCACCATCGCGGTGATTATGCTCCTGACGACGATTTACGTGCGGACTCCCCTGGAGTTCAACATTTTTCCGTCGTTGCTTCTGACCACCACGTTGTTCCGACTGGCGTTGAACGTGGCCACGACGCGATTGATTTTGACCCGGGCCAATCAAGACGGACTGCTGGCAGCCGGCGGCGTGGTGCGCACCTTCGGCGAGTTCGTCACCGGCGGCGCGGCCGGAACGGACAAAGTGGTCGTCGGGCTGATCATTTTCGCGATTATCGTGTTGATCCAATTTGTGGTCATCACGAAAGGCGCCACGCGCATCAGCGAGGTGGCCGCACGGTTCACGCTCGACGGCATGCCAGGCCGGCAGATGGCCATCGACGCCGACTTGAGCGCGGGCGTCATCAACGAACGTGAGGCCCAGCGACGCCGGCAGGAAGTCACGCAGCAAGCGGATTTCTTCGGCGCGATGGACGGCGCCAGCAAGTTCGTCCGAGGCGACGCCATCGCGGGATTGGCCATCATTCTGATCAACATCGTCGGCGGTTTGACGCTCGGGCTGGTCCGCTACGATATGCGTTTGGACCAGGCCGCGTCGCTGTTCACCACGTTGACGATCGGCGACGGACTGGTCACGCAGGTGCCGGCGCTGCTGATTTCTCTGGCGGCGGGCCTGTTGGTCACGCGAAGCAGTCAGGAGAGCAATTTGCCGAGGGAGTTTTTGCGGCAATTGTTTTCGCGTCCGATGGCGTTGGCCGTCGCCGGCGGTTTTTTGGCCATTCTGACGCTGACGAGCCTGCCGCGCGTTCCGCTTTTGTTGTTGGGCGCCGCCTGTGCGGGCATGGCGATTGCGCTTTCGCGGCGCGAGACTCGGGCGCAAGCGGTCGCGGCGGTCAAAAAACAGGCCGAAGTGGCCAAAACCGCCGAGCGCGTGGAAGACTATTTGACCGTCGATCCGATGGAACTCGAATTGGGCCTGGGCCTGATCCGATTGGCCGATCGCAAGCGCGGCGGCGATCTGTTGGACCGCGTGCAACGAATCCGTCAGACGCTCGCCTCGCAAATCGGCATCCTTCTGCCGAAAGTTCGCATCCGCGACAACTTGCGACTCGAGCCGACCCAGTACCGCATCAAAATCGCCGACATGGCCGTGGCCCAGGGCACGATCGACGCCGCATCCGGCGAGTCGACGCTCACGATCGCCACGCACCTGAGCGAAACGGTCCGCCAACACGCCGATGAGCTGCTCACACGCGACGCCGTCAAACACCTGCTCGACGAATTGCGGCAAACCTCGCCGGCCGTGGTCGACGAGTTGATTCCCGGCGTGATGCGGCTTGGCGAGGTCCAGCAAGTGCTGCAATGTCTGCTGCGCGAGGGCGTGCCGATCCGCCAGCTTGGGCCCATCCTGGAAACGCTGGGCGATTTCGCCTCGAAAACCAAAGATCCCTGGACGCTGACCGAGCATGTTCGAGCCCGACTGGCCCGGACCCTTTCAACCCGCTACCGCGACGCCGACCATCGGTTGCGCGTCGTCACGCTCGATCCGGCGTTGGAAGAACACCTCCGCGACGCCTCGGAGCCAACCGACGAAGGGCCCGCCGTTCGGCTGCCGCCCGCCGAAACGGACGCGATCTGCCAATCCATCGGCGTCGCCATCGAAAAACTCCAGTCGGCCGGCCAACCGCCGGTCGTGCTGGTCAGTCCGGCGATTCGTCCCGTCGTCCGACAACTGACCGCCGCGCGGCTTCCGCAATTGGTGGTGCTCAGCTACGCGGAAATCACGCGCGACACGAAAATCGAGTCGGCCGGCATGGCGTCGGTCGAGATCGGCCGCGTGCCGTCGCCGCATTTTCGCAAAGCGGGACAGGTCGCCCATCGGTCCCGAAACGACGAACCCCTTCACAATCTATCCTAACCCATTGGATCTACTGCTTGAGTCATGAAATTACTGACTTTTCGAGCCGCGACGATGCACGAAGCGTTGGCGAGAATCCGTCGGGAGTTGGGCCCGGAAGCGGCCTTGCTCGGCGCCCGACGCGTCCGCCCACGGTGGCTCGGCGTGGTGCCGGGCCGTCCGATGGTTGAAGTCACGGCGGGCCAAGGCGTCCACGTGCCTTGTCGATGGCCCGTTCAGGAAAAAAATTCGTGAAGCACTCGTCCGCAAACACGGCGATGAAGTGGTTGATCCCGATGGCGTTGGCGATCGGCGTCAGTCTGATCTATGCCCGGCGCGACGGCGACTTCACCGGCTACACGATCGCCGGCAATTTGCAGATGGAAGGCCGCGACGCCTATCGCGACGCGCCGACCGTGTGCCCTTGGCCGCCGCTGTTTTATTGGTGCTGCGTGCCGCTGGCTTGGGCCTCCAACCATTCCTTCGTCGGCGCTCGATGGGTGTGGCTGCTGTCGGCTTGGGCCGCGCTGGGGTGGACGATGTTCCTGATCGTTCGGTTGGTGTACGACCGCCGATTGATGCTCGCCCGGCCGCCGACGGTTTCGCGCGACGAGGTTTTGGACGTTGGCGATTCGGAGGTATGGCTGCCGCTGTTGCTCTGTTCGGTGTGGATCGCCTCAAACTTCCAATACCTCCAAGTCAATATTTTCATTTTCGCCCTGGCGATCACCGGTCTTTGGTTCCATCGCCGGGGATGCGAGCTTCGCGCCGGCGTGTTTTTAGGCGCGGGCGCCGCCTTGAAAGTGTTGCCGATCTGTTTTGTGCCGTATTTCCTTTGGCGGCGTCAATGGAAGGCGGCGTTGGCCACCGGCGGGTTCGCCGTCGGATGGTCGCTGTTGCCGGCCGTGACGCTCGGTTGGCGCGGACTGGTCGATCGCCTGCAAACGTGGCATGAGATTTTGGGAAAGGATCTGAGCGTCGGCGCGGCGAACCTTTCGATCTACGCGATGTTCGATCGCTGGATCGGTCAAGGATTGACGCCGTTCGTCTCGCCCGGCAGTTTCGCGTTTTTGCATCCGTCTCATCATCCGGCGGTGGTTTGGGCGGCCGTCGCATTGATTTTGCCGATCGCCCTGGTCGGAGCGTGGCTGTTCCGCGGCCCATACGATCGGACCTCTCGGACCGCCACGGCGGAATGGAGCACGGTGTTTTTGGCGGCGGCGTTGTTCGGCTCCCTGACGTGGAAGCACTACCTGGTCGTGTTGCTGCTGCCCATGACGTTGTTTGTGGCCACGTGGCGTGACGAGCGGGTGGACGAGGGATTTCGACGCAGACTACGGCTTTTGACTTGGCTCGCTTTTTTGCCCAGTTTGTCAGGTGCAAACGATCTGATTGGAAGCCCGCTGGCGATGCGATTGCAGACCGGGTCGTTGCTGACGCTGATGGGGATTTTTTTGATCGGTGTGTTGTATTGGTATGTTGCAAAGATGAAAAGCGTTCAACTTTACCCTTCGTCCGGTCGATATCAGGCGAAGAGTCTTGTCACGCTTGCTATTGTTAAACTAGAGAAAACAAGCTAAGTTTAACACCGCTTTCTCAAGAGCGGCGAATCGGCTGGATGAAAAGGATTTCAACGGCTTGCGCGCGGCAAGCATCAACGCCGACCTGTTCGGCGCAGCATGGAGGTAAATCAATGGCAGTCGCTTTGGCCCCGGAAGATGTTGAACAACTGTGGCTCGATTTCAAGCGCGATTCCGAGAATCAGGATTTGCGCAACCGCCTGGTCGAGATGTACTTGCCGCTGGTGAAGTACAACGGCGAGCGGATTTGGGCCCGATTGCCCGAAGGCGTCGAGCTGGACGACCTGGTGTCGGCGGGAGTCTTTGGGCTGATGGACGCCATCGACGCCTTTGACCTCTCGCGGGGCGTCAAGTTCGAGACGTATTGCGTCCCGCGTATTCGCGGCGCGATGCTCGACGAATTGCGGACGATGGACTGGGTGCCGCGGCTCGTGCGTTCGAAGGCCAGCAAGCTGAACGAGGCGATGAAGACGCTCGAGGCCCGATTGGGTCGCTCGCCGACCGAAGGCGAGTTGGCCGCCGAGTTGCAGATTTCCGTGCCCGAGCTCGAAAAAATGATGCTCGACGCCAACGCCGTCAATCTGATCAGCTTGAACAAGAAATGGTACGAAACGGACAGCTACAAAGACGTCCGCGAGATCGACATTCTGGAAGACAAAAAGGGCGAGGACCCGACGCGACGGATTCAAAAGAACGACCTGATGCGGTTGGTCACCAAAGGGCTCAACCGCAACGAACGGCTGATCATCATTCTCTACTACTACGAAGAGTTCACGATGAAGGAGATCGGCGCGACGTTGAATCTTTCGGAAAGCCGCGTGAGCCAGATGCACAGTTCGATCGTCCAGCGGCTTCAAAGCCAGTTGGGACGCCGTCGGCCGGAGTTCGGAACCTAAAAAGCCGCATCCGTCAGGTCAGTCGAATTTCGCCGCGGCCGATCCGCTCCAAAAACTCTCGGTTGCTCTCGAGCAAATCGGGCAGCCGGAGCATTTCGTCGGGCGTCATCCAGTGGATCGAGTGGACCTCGCGAGGGTTGGCCGTCGGTTCGGCCGCCGCGTCCAACGCGCCGAGCCACCAGGCCAGATGGACCTTCCAGGCGGTGACGCATTGCCACAGTCGCCGGACGGGCCGAATCGCCAGTCCGACTTCTTCGCGGAACTCGCGCACGAGCGCCTCTTGCTCCGATTCGCCGGGCTCGATTCCTCCGCCGGGAAAACAATAGACCAACGGCGCCACGACCGTTTGGGATCGGCGAATCACCAGCATCCGGCCGTCGCGCATCACGACGCCGACCGCGCCGCATCGTCCGGGATCGTCAGGGATCGGTTCCATGCCCGACCATTCTACCCCAATCTGCGACGTTTTTCGCGGGGGACTCGCCGGGTCGCGGCAAACCTGCCATAATGGCGAAATTAGGCGGAGCGTCCGTAACCGCGTTCCACGCTGTTGGCCCCAAGGAGTTGTCTCGCTGTGTCCAATTTTGCCGACCGACTGATCGCCGCCGTGCGACGCGCCCGCAATCCCGTCCTGGTGGGGCTGGACCCCAGAGCCGAAAGCCTGCCGACGGGTTTTCTTGCCGACCCGCAACACGCAAGCCTTGAGGAAACCGCGGCGGCCTACGAACGTTTTTGCCGGGGCGTGATCGACGTCGTGGCCCCGTTGGTCCCGGCCGTGAAGCCGCAGGCGGCGTTTTTCGAACAACTCGGGCCGGCCGGCATGGTCGTCTTGGCCCGGGTCATTCAATACGCCCAACAACACGGGCTGCTGGTCATTCTGGACGGCAAGCGGAACGACATCGGCTCGACGGCCACGGCCTACGCCCAGGGAATGTTGGGGGCCGAAGGCCAAAGCCCCTGGGGCGCCGACGCCTTGACGGTCAGCCCCTACTTGGGCAACGACAGCCTGCAACCGTTCGTCGACGTGGCCCAGCAACGTTCGGCCGGCGTGTTCGTGCTGGTGAAAACGTCGAATCCCGGCGGAAAAATGTTGCAAGACCTCGTGGCCGACGGGCTGCCGTTGTATCGGCATGTGGCCGCCTACGTCGAGCGGCAGGCCCTCGAAACGCAGGGCGAGGACGGCTACGGACTCGTCGGCGCGGTGGTCGGCGCAACCTACCCAGCCCAACTGGCCGAACTTCGTCAGGCGATGCCGCACACATGGTTCCTCGTGCCCGGGTTTGGCAGCCAAGGCGGCACGGCAGCCGACACTGCCGCGGCGTTCGACGCCAAGGGCCTCGGGGCGATCGTGAACAACTCTCGCGGCATTCTCTTCGCCTATCGCGCGAAACCCTACGCCGACCGTTACGGCGACGCCCAATGGCAAGCGGCCGTTGAAGCCGCCACACTCGCCATGATCGACCAGCTTCGCGCGGAGACTTCGGCGGGAGCCTTGTAGTCGGCTCAATCATTCAACACATCCGGCAAGCCGATCGGACACCCGGGCTCGCCGAGCGGCCAGGTCGATTCGCTGTTGAAGCGAGGCCAGGTACTCCTCGCGAAATTTTTTGTCGAACAGCATCTTACGATAGAGCGGCAGCAGGTCGGGAAACTCAGCCCGAAGCAACTCGGCCACGGCGAGCCAAACCCTTGGACGAGGGTTCAACGCGTCCACCCAAATCGCTTCGACGCCCCAACCGTCGGCCTGCCGAAACATTGCGTCAAGGTCCGACTGCTGATCAGAAAGCCCGGGCAACAGCGGGCCGAACATCACCGAGGTTCGCAATCCCTCGCGCCGGGCCGCGTTGAGCACGTCGATCCTCGCCCGAACGCTCGACGCACGCGGTTCCCAATGCCTTCGCAACGACTCGTCGAGACTGGTCAGCGTGATCCCCACCCGGACGGACCGATCTCGAAAGATATCAAAATCTCGGGCCACGAGCGAACTTTTGGTCAGCACGTTGAGCTGAAAACCGTGCTCCAGCAGGAGTTCGCAACAGCGGCGCGTCAGACGCCATTGGGCCTCGATCGGCTGCCAGCCGTCGCACGCGCTGCTGACGAACACGTCGCCGGGCTCCAGACGCCGCAGTTGCCGCTTGAGGGTTTCGACGGCGTTCACCTTCACGTCGACGAATTCGCCCCAACGTTCGGCGTGCGGATGGAACCGCTGCATGAATCGGGCGTAGCAGTACGCACAAGCGTGCGTGCAGCCGGTGTAGCAGTTCAGCGAATAGCCGCCCAACACACTGCGGTTGAGCACCGTCTTGCAAACGGTTTCACGGACCGTGATCGCGGGCGTTGAGGCCGGCATGGGACCACGCGTTTTTTAATCTTGGCCTTCAAATGCGTCAGGAGGCCGGCGCCTCGCCGGTGATTTGCTCGACCGGGATCGCCACCCCTTTCAAAACGCCTTCGCACACCCGATTCTGATTCACAAAACACTGGAACTCGCACGTCATGATGGAGCGGCGCAGCTTCAACAGACGGTTGACGATCACAAACCGGTCGCCGGGCCGAACGACGCCGCGAAATCGAACGCCCTCGAGCCCGCCAAATCCGACGACCCCATCCATCAGCCTGTACCTGTGGCTGAAATAGCTGGCCAGTTGCGCGGCGGCCTCGCACATGATCACCCCGGGCATCAGCGGCATGCCGGGCATGTGCCCTCGAACCCAAAACTCGTGGTCTGTCAGGTCTTTGTACCCGACGCACACGTGGTTTTCGCAGTCCTCGTAACAAATCGCCGTCAGTTGCTCCATCTCGAAGCGCTGCGGGTTGTTGCGACGAATTTCCTCCAAGTCGGCCACGACGTTGTTCAGGTCGTACTTGGAAAAATCGAGAATCAGTTCTTTGGCCACGGCGCAACTCCTCCTCTGTTTAGGGGTTAAGTGCGAACCGTGCGACGTTTTGCTCGCCGGCCGCGTGCGTTGGCCGGTCGTTTGCCGTGATTGGCTTTCTTGATGATGCGATGGGGCTTCGCCATGCGAAAAACTCCGAAGGATCATGGGTTAGTTGATGGAATCTAGCAGTTTACCACGTCGGCAACGTTCTGGGAAGCCGTCTTCATCCGACTTGAACCCGCTGGCAGGTGATCCGACCCCCGCCCCCCCCCCACACAAACACGCCGCCCCGGCCGTCACGGCTCACGGGTTCGCTCGACCAAGCGGACGAGCAACTCTTGGGCGGCGCCCGTGTCGATCGCCTCTCGGGCCAACGAGACGCCCTCGACCGGTTCCGCGACCCGGCCGGCCGTCCACAACGCCGCGGCGGCGTTGGCCAGCACGATGTCGCGGGCCGGTCCGCCGCAACCGGTCAAGATGCCGCGAATCACCTCCGCGCTTTCCGCCGGACCGTGAACCACCATCGAGTCGCGTGAGGCCGGTTCGAGACCGAAATCAGCCGGCTGCCACCGAAACGACCGCATTTGGCCGTCGACCACTTCGACCGCGTCGGTCGACCCGCCGAGCGTCACTTCGTCCAGCCCATCCGAACCATGAACCACCAGCGCGCGACGGGCGCCCAGCCGCAACAGCGACTTGGCCAGCAACGGCTGCAACTCGGCACGGCCTACCCCCAACAACTGAAACGGCGCCGACGCCGGATTGGCCAACGGACCGAGCAAATTGAAGATCGTCGGGACGCCGAGCTTTTTGCGGACCGGCGCGACGTGACGCATCGCGACGTGCAGCAGCGGCGCAAAGCAGAAACAGATGCCCAACTGCTCCAAACAGGCCTCGACCCTGGCCACATCGGCCTCCAGCCGAAGACCCAACTGGGCCAACACGTCGGCCGAACCGCTTCGGCTGGTAGCGGCACGGTTTCCGTGTTTGGCCACGGGCACGCCGACCGCCGCGACAACCAGGGCCGCAGCCGTCGAGATATTGAACGTCTTCGAGCCGTCGCCCCCGGTTCCGCACGTGTCGATCAAATTGGGCCGCTTCGAGCGAATCGGCGTCATGCGGCGACGCATGGCCAGCGCCGCGCCGGAGACCTCGTCCACCGTTTCACCCTTGCGGTGCAGCGCCGCCAAAAACCGAGCGATCGACGGCTCATCGACCAGCCCATCCATGATCTGGCCGACGGCCGCGGCCATGTCGTCCATCGACAAGTCGCCTCCGGCCTCGACGGTTTGCAGTGCGGATAAGATCATCGGGATTCTTAGGATTTCCTTGAAAAAAACCATCCTTGATTATAAGTCTCGACCGGCGGATGCGACAGGCCACCCCCGGGCGCGCACGCCGGACCCGTCGATCGGCGGATCCGATTCCTTATATTTTCCATGTTTTTTGTTGGCAAACCGCCCGGCGATTTGTTACAATCCACACTTGGCTGCTGTGCGATTCCTTCCCCCCCCGTTTCCCGCCGTCCCACCCCAAGTCGAACTCCGACGCCCGCCGCCTCCGATCATGGAATTGATTCGGCTCGAAAACATCACAAAAACGTATCACCTCGGCGAGGTCGACGTGCCGGTGCTTCGCGGCATTTCGCTGTCGATCGCCCGGGGCGAGATGGTCGCATTGATGGGGGCCTCGGGCTCGGGCAAGACGACGCTGATGAACATTCTCGGCTGTCTCGACCGGCCCAGCGACGGCCGCTACTGGCTTGACGGTCAGGAGATGAGCCGCTTGACGCCCAACCAACGGGCGATGGTGCGGACCGACAAGCTGGGATTCGTCTTCCAAAACTTCAACCTGCTGCCGCGAACCAAGGCCATCCAAAACGTGCTGATGCCGTTGGACTATGCGCCGCGTCACGCCGCCGGCAGCGAGTCTCGTCAGTGGGCGAAGCGGCTGCTGGAACGGGTGGGCATCGCCGAGCGGGCCAATCACGAGCCGTCGCAAATGTCCGGCGGGCAGCAGCAGCGCGTGGCCATCGCCCGGGCGCTGGTCAACCGGCCCGCGTTGGTGTTGGCCGACGAACCGACCGGCAATCTCGACTCGCACACGAGCGTCGAAATCCTGCGGATGTTTCAGGAGCTGAACGCGGAGGGGATTACCGTCGTACTGGTCACCCACGACGCCAACGTGGCGGCCTACGCGCACCGGACCATCCGGATTGTCGACGGGCAAATCGCCGACGATCCCGTTTCGTCGCACCGCGAGCGAGTGGTTGCGCCGCCACACGTCCGTCCCGCGGCGCATGGTTTGCGTCTCGCGGCCATCGGCGGCGCCACGGCCACCGCTGTCGCCGAGCGGTCGACGCCCCCGGTCGAAAGCGTCGCAGCGGCGGCTGTTTCCACCAAGCCCTCACCCGCCCCATCGACATGGTATGGCGATCGTCGGGCCGCCGCGCCGCGTCGGACCTCGGCTCCGTTGCTGTCCGCCACCTTCCGCACGGCCCTCCTCGCGTTGCAGCGGAACAAAATGCGGTCGGCGTTGACGGCGCTGGGCGTCATCATCGGCGTGGCGGCCGTGATCGCCATGACGGAAATCGGAAACGGCTCGAAACTCGCGTTGCAAAAAACGATCGCCAGCATGGGGGCGAACAATTTGTTGATTTTGCCGGGCTGGGCGCTCAGCGGCAGCGTCAATCTGGGCACTGGCGCCGTCCAGACCTTGAAACCGGGCGACGTGGACGCGATTCTCGAACAGTGCCCGGCGGTCGCCGAAGTGGCTCCGTTGGTCGGTTCCCGCGCCCAGATCATTTATGGCAACCGGAATTGGATTCCCAAAAGCATTGTCGGCACCACGCCCGCCTATATAACCGTGCGAGAATGGGATATCCAAGAGGGCAACATTTTCAGCGATCACGACGTCCGCAGCGGCGCCAAGGTCTGTCTGGTCGGCGCGACGATCAAGCGAGAACTGTTTCCGGACGAATCGCCGGTGGGCAAGGAGATCCGCATCCAAAACGTGTTGTTTCGGGTCATCGGGCTGCTGGAAGGCAAGGGAGCAAATATGCTCGGCCAGGACCAGGACGACGTGGTGCTGGCCCCATGGACCACCGTCCGATTCCGCGTCAACGGCGTTGGCAACGCCACGGCCGTCGCGGCGACGACCAGCACGATCAAGACGCTCAACAATCTGTACGCCGCCAGTACGGCGCGTTATCCGGCCGTTTCGGAAATTCAACAACTCAACGCGCCGCGGCTGGTGCGGTTCCTCAACGTCGATTGGATGATCGCCAAGGCGGTCAGCGCCGACCAGATTCCGCAAGCGATCGAACAGATCACCAGCCTGCTGCGCGAGCGACACCACATCCAGCCCGGCCGCGACAACGATTTCGACATCCGCGACATGGCCGAAGTGACCCGCGCCGTCACCTCCTCGATGGCATTGGTCGAGACGCTGCTGTTGATCGTCGCGGCCATTTCGCTGATGGTCGGCGGCGTGGGCATCATGAACATCATGTTGGTTTCCGTCACCGAACGCACCCGCGAAATCGGGCTGCGCATGGCCGTCGGCGCGCGGAGCCACCACATCTTGCGGCAATTCCTGGTCGAGGCCGTGCTGTTGTGCCTGGCCGGCGGTTGCTTGGGCATCGCGTTGGGCCGTGGCACGTCCATCCTGGTTCGCTCGGTCAAGCAGTGGCCCACGGCCGCGTCGCTCTCGGCGATTCTCGTGGCCGTGGCTGTCTCGGCCGGCGTCGGCATCGCGTTCGGATTCTATCCGGCCTGGAAGGCGTCGCGATTGGACCCGATCGAAGCGCTTCGCTACGAATGACGACCGCCGGACGGGCCGACAACCTGCGTGCTGAACCGATTCGACAAGAACGTCTCGAACACCAGGCCAATCAGCACGACGGCCAAGAAGACGCCCCATAGGCTCGTGCCCTCGCGCAGCTCCGAAAACGTCCGGGCCAACTCGTCGGCGTTGTCGACCCAAAACAGCGGCTCGCCGGCAAACCGTTCCTCCAGTTCGCGGCGATCGATCTTGCCGGGATCGGCCTCGGCCGGGTCGAAATTGACGCAATAGGCCGTCGGCGGCGAGGTTTGCTGCGACTCCAGCGACCGAAGCCGATACACGCCGACGCGATACGTGTCGTCATATTCAAACATCTGACCGGGCCCGACCGCCGACTTCTTGGTCTTCAGCCGCAAGGGTTCGCCGCCGGGCGGGACCAATTCGACGCCGGTCAGAGCGGTTCGATCGGGCAAGTCGAGCCGAATCGGCTGACCGGCCAGCAATTCGTGCCGCGATGGGTCGGCGTCGGACAGTTCGAGCGTCAGACGGGCCAAAAGCGGCAAGAAGATCGGACGCAGCGGCAGATTCGTCCAAGCGGTTTGCACGGCGACGCCCAAGAAAAGCGTCCGGCCGCCGCCCACCTTGCGCAACGTCAACAACGGTTCGCCGTCGTCGAGCCGCGCCAGCACTCGGGCCTTCGAGTCGGACGCCATTCGCACATACCGGTACACCAGCACCGACTCGTACAGCGAAGGCGGATCGACCAGCCGGGCCAAGGGCGGATAGCTCGCGTCGAGATAGCCGATGCGCCAACTGTCGCGCGCGTCGCTGGGCTTGATCTCGCGGCGGTCGACCAGCGCACCGGGCAGCAGTTGGCCGCCGGCCCGACGGTTCATCCGATTGTACGCCTCCGGATCGACCCGATCGCCGGCGATCCACACCAGATTGCCGCCGTGGGCCAAATAGGCTTGCAGCCGTCGGGCGACGTCCTCGTCGAGGGCCGGCAAGTTGACGCAGAAAATCACCTTGTACCGGTCCAGCGGTTCGCCGAGCAGGTCGCCGGTCACCAGGCTGGCGGTCTCGATGGCTCGGCCGCTGTCGCTGTTGGGCGCCAACGCCTGCTCCAAATAGTACGTGTCGTCCAGATGCGGGATTTCGTGACGCGAAGGCCGAACCAACGCCACGGCGACGCCTTGGTCCACTTGCATGGCGAAGCATCGGCGGTCGTCCAGCTTTGAGCCGTCTTGGCCCGCCAATCGCACCTCGCCCTCGTGCAGTCCGCCGCCGGAAAACACGAACGAAAAATCGTAGGCCGCGCGGCCTTCCGGCGACACGATCAACTCGGGACTCGACGCCTGCCGCCGACCGTCGACCCAAAGTTCCACGCAAGGCATTCGCACGGCCGACGACATATTGCGCAACGTGACCGCGGCCTTGACCGGCAGTCCGGTGACCGGAGCGGCGGCGTCGACGTCCAGCCGTTCCACCGCCACATTCGGCGCAGGCGTATGGTTGAAGTTGACGACGATCAGAGGAATCTTGGCCGAACGGTCCCTCCCGCCGGCATCTTTCCGTTTGGGCGAGGTCCGTTTCGCGGCATCCCCCGTCCCTCGTCCCCAGTCCCCGCGCTGCATGTCGGTCAATACGAAAATCTGTTGGTTTGGGGCGTCGGATCGGGCCAGCAATTGCCGGGCCTGCTGCAACTTCGCGTCCAACTCGGCCCGCTGAGAACTGACTCGGCACAGCGAAAGATTGCGGCGGACCGTGTCTTGCGTGCGATCGAGTCGATCGCCGTCGGGCAGGGCAGGGCCGCAGGTCGGCAGCAACGCCACCTGGTCCCCCTCGGCAAATTGATCGAGAATCTGCGAGGCCATCGCGACGGCCGCGTCGAACCGCGTCCGCTCTCCGTCGAGCAGCCCCATGCTGGCCGAATTGTCCAAAATCAACACGGCGGCCGAGTGGCGTCCGCCTCGCAGCGAGCCCAATCCGACCAGCGCAGGCCGCGCCAGTCCGATGGCGATCAACGCCAACACGGCCACCCGCAACGCCATCAGCAACAGATCGTGGATCCGCTTGCGACGCCGAGTTTTCTCGACGCAAATCTTCAAAAACCGCACGGTGGCGAACGGCAACTCCTTCGCCCGACGGCGATGGATCAGGTGCATCAGCACCGGAATCGCGGCGGCCAACGCGGCCAACAAAAACAGCGGCGCGGCGAACGTCATGGGCGGTTCCTGGCGGCGAGATATCGGGTGAGCATGAGGTCGTAGGGCGTCGAGGTGTCGGTCCGGACGTAGTCAATTTGCGCCTCGGCGCACGCTCGACGGTAATGGTCGATGAACTCGGTCATTTGGGCCGCGTAGGAATCGCGCACGTAAGCCGGGTCGATCTCGACGCGCTCGCCGGTCTCCATGTCGCGCAGCGCGACCAGGTCGCGGAACGGCAACTCCAATTCCGCCCGATCGAACACGTGAAACACGATCACCTCGTGCCGGCGATGGCGAAAATGATGCAGCGCCCGAATCACCTCGTCCGGATGATCGTAGAGGTCGCTGATCAACACGATCAGGCAACGCCGCTTGAACCGATCGGCCAGCTTGTGCAGCGTTTCCGAGACGTCGGTCTCTTGGCCGGGCTCGAGCGATTCGAGCTGCCCCATCATTTCGCGGAAATGCCGCGGCGAGCCGTGCGCCGGCATGTCCAACCGGACGGCGCAGTCGAACGTGCACAAGCCCACCGAATCTTGCTGGCGAATCATCAAATAGGCCAGCACCGCCGTCAAATACGAACCGTATTCCAACTTGGTCAGCCGGCTGTCGAACCGATAGCCCATCGAACCGCTCGTGTCCAGCAAGATCTGGACGCGCATATTCGTCTCTTCCTCGTACTGCTTGACGTACAAGCGGTCGGTCCGGCCCAACATCCGATAGTCGAGCCGCCGCGGATCGTCGCCGGGCACGTACTCGCGGTGCTCGGCGAACTCGACGCTGAAACCCTTGTAGGGGCTGGCGTGCAGCCCGCTGATAAAACCTTCGACCACCCCGCGGGCAACCACCGAAAGGTTTTTGACGCGAGCCAACGCCTGCGGTTCGAGAAATCGGTATCCGGTCTGCATGGAAAAAGGAATAACTGGAAGTTGGGGTTTTTGGGTTATTTTGCGGTCGGTGTGAGGCGGAAAAAATGGGAAAGGGGAAAAAGGGGAAGACAAAATTTTTACGGGGCGGCCAGCTCTACTCTTCTCGCGTTCAGTTGAAACTCGGCGAAATTGACCAGCAAACCGACCGGTTGATGCAGGGCCTTCAGGTAGGAACGCACCTGGGCGTAGTGTTTCTTGTGAAGCTCCTCCACGGTTTTCAACTCGACCACAAGTTGGCTGTCGATCAACAAGTCCAACCGATGCGTGCCGATGCGATCGCCTTTGTAGGACAATTCAATTTCCTTTTCCACTTCGTAAGGAATCTTCTGTCGCTCAAGCTCCAACGCGATGGCTCGTCGATAAACCTTCTCCAAAAACCCCGGTCCCAAATGTCGATGCACCTCAATCATACATCCAATCGTCCGATAAATCAGATCCTCGCTCTCCTCCCTCATTTCATCTCCCCCGTTTCCCTTTTTTCCCCTTTCCCCTTTCCCCTTCTCACACCGACCGTGAAACCGACGAGAGATTTTGTCTTCTCATTCGCTCTTTTTCAATTTCTATCGCAACTGATATTTTCTGCGCAACACCCATTCGACGGTCAACACGCCGACGAACGCGACCCAAAAGCCCGGCGGCCAGTACAATCGGCGTTCGACGCGCACGATTCTCTTTTCCTGCCGACGATCGAGCTGGTCGATCAGGTGATCGGCGGTGGCCAGCGAGACATAGCGGCCTCCGGTCGCTTCGGCGATGCGTTCGAGCGTTTTTTCGTCCAAGTCGAGCCGCTCAAATTCGAGGTTCGTTCGCCCCACTTCGACCGACACGGCGTCGGAGGCCAACAGCGATTCCTGCTGTCGGGCCTCGATCGTGATCGCGTGCGTGCCGGACGTTTTCGGCTCGAACACGCCGGAATAATGTCCGCCCGGCCCAGCCACCGGCGAGAGCGTCGTCTGCCGAGTTTTGCCGTCGGGCCCGCGAACCGTCGCCACAACCGCGGCATCGGCGGCCCCTCGACCTTGCCGATCGCGCACGACGGCCGACACGTGGATCGACTCGCCCGGCTCATAATACGCCTTGTCGGTCGAGACGGTCGCGCCGGCGGTCGCCTCGACGCTTTCTTCGCGACCGGCCAGCCAGCGGACGGTTTGCCCCCAAAATCGCATGAACGGCGACTCTCGGTCGCGGGCCTGAGGGCCTTGTTGCCAACGGCGCGTCGTGTCGCCGGCGAACACCGCCGTCCGACCTCGTTCGAGCGGCTGCACGGCCAGCATCGGCATCGCACCCAACGACGCGGGACACCCGGCCAACACGGTCGCACTGGGCTTGGCCCCTTGCACTCGCGTGCAACCGTCCAACGTCGGCAAGCCCGGGGTCGTCGGCGGCCCCTGCCGCGTTGGAAAGAATCCGGCGATGTTCGCAAAGATCGGGTGTCGCACTCCCTCGGGCGTGAGCACCGGCAAAAACGGCTCGGTCACTTGTCCGATCCGTCGGTTGCCCAACGCAAGCGGCAGCGCGTCGCCAAGCGGCGTGCCGTCGTATCCGCCCGGCCCGAGACTGTGATAGCCGCCCAACATCAACAGGCCTGCCCCTTGACGAACCCGACGAACGATCATCTCTTGTTGCCTCGGACGAAAATACGAACTGTCGAGGTCACCGATCAAAAAAACATCGAACCGGTCGATCGTCTCCTGATCGGTCGGAATCGCGCGGAGTTGCAGCCCGGTCATATTGGTTCGCCGCAAAAACACGTCGGGCTTCGTTTGCACCAGCGAGCAAAACTCGACGTCGGGATCCTTGGCCAGAAACCGATCGACCAGCGCGCCGTATTCCGTGCGCAGCGTGCCCTCGAGGTACAACACGCGGATGCCTTTTTCGACGACCATCGCGACGGCCGAGCGGCGATTGTTTTCGACGATTTTTTCTTCGGCCGCCGGCTCGACGCGGACGGTGATCGTGTGGCGGCCTTTTTGCATGGGCCGAAACTCCAACGCCGCCGTCTGCGACCCCTCGGCGTCGTCCAGCGTCAGTTCCGCCTGCGCCACACGGCGGCCGTCTTCCTCGAGCACGACCGTCGCCGTCCGTCCGCCCAACCCCACCGCGTCGATCGAGGCCGTGACGCGGGCCATGTTGCCCAGCATCATGCGGTCGGGACAGTCGAGCCCGACGACCCGAATGTCGCGATACGTCAGATTGTTGCGCAGACTGGCGCCGACGCCGATGCCGTGGACCACGACGCCCAACTGACTCGCCACTTGCGACGGATTGCCCGCCGCGTTGTGAATCCCGTCGGACATCAACAGCACGGCGGCCACCTCCGCGGGCGGCAACTGTCGAGCGGCGAACGACAACGCCTTGACCAGCGACGTGGCCTTGCCTGTCGGCGTTAGCTCTCGCAACGACTCCGGCCCGTCCAATAATCGCGGCTGTTCGGCAAACGCGATCGGCAGCAACCGAAAATCGCCTCGCAGCTTTTCCTGCCATTTTTCCAGCTTGTCCCGAGCCCGATCGAAACGCGACCGGCCCGAGGCGTCGTCGGCCAGGCTCATCGACGCGGAGGCGTCCAGCAAGAAAACCACCGCGGGCTTCTGGCCTGTCTCTTTCGGATAGCTCAACACCGGCTGAAACAACAGCCCGACGACCAGCAGAATCGCCGCGACGCGCAACGCCAGCAACAGGCCCCAACGCCGCACGCCCAAGGAGCCAAACGTCCGGCGATAAAACAACGCCGTCAGCACGACCGCCGCCAATGCGACCGCCAGCATGGTTCCGACGCCGTAATTTTGGGCAAGGCTAAGGTGCATGAGAAGGGATTAGGGATTAGGGGCTAGGGGCTAGAGTTTTCTATTTTGATTTGTTTCACATAGACCAAGGACTTGAGGTTCTTTCCTATCGCTCCTTTGTCTCGTTTGTGGAGCAGGAAGGTTTTTGTTTCTTTTGGATCGGTGTTCGTGTCCAGGTACACGATGGCCGACATGGGACCGGTGATGGTTTGACCGTCGGCGAGCGTGATCGTATGGACGTACTCGCGCTGCGGATAGCGTCGGCCGGTGTAGAGTTTTTCGTCGCTGGTGGTTTCCTTGAACCGCCACTCCTTTTTCATTTCCTCGTTCTTCACGAGGCAATCGATTTGCCGCACGGCCTGGAGCGGCACTTCACGCTGTCGTTGGGTTTGCTCGTCGTAGATTTTCAACCGATGATCGCGCGTCAAGTAAATCCGCCCACGATGCGTCGTTCCGTCGGAAAGCTCAATCCGCCCGGGCACGGCGTCGCCGCGCGTCGCGGCCGGTTCGCCAAAAGGGCTGATCGGCGGCGGATCGCCCGCCAACAACGCCACGGCCAGCGCGACCGGCCAAAATAACGGCATGAGTGGTTTCCTACGTGGAGCCGCTGGATTTCGCCGCCGAGACGCATTTTCCCGTCGCACGATCAGGGCGGCGTTCTTGACCTTCCCAATCCCTATTGTATTTAGCCGCGAACTCGCCGCGAAAGGGGACGCCGGACAATTCGTGCCGAAACACCCGTCCATAGGATGGTGCGGCAATTCGCTCAATGAAGGGTTTTGCTTGACTCTCGGGTCGGTCCCCGACACAATGAACCTAAGGGCGGCAGGGCCGTCGACCAGTGCAAGCGGCCGCTCGATTGGCTCCCATTCGCTCCCGTTGGTCGCTGATCTTTGTGAAAAAATTCACGATCTTTCGGATGAGTCATCCAGTGAGAAAAGGCGAACCGACCATGAAACCAAGCGGCATGTTGCGGGCGGTCGGTTTTTCGCGACGCGATTTTTTGGACCGGCTGGGTCTGCTGGCCGCCGCGGCCGGTGGTTTGGGAGGGGTCTCGCCGGCCATTGCCGAGGACCGTGAGGGTCCGGTCGATTGCGGACCGCCGCCTGCCGCCAAGCAGCAGCATCAGACGGGCGGCGAATCCGGTCCGCCGCTTCCGCTTCCGGTCACTCCGTTGCGTCGCAGCGAAAAAAAGCGTCCGCCCAGGCCGCCGGCCCTGGTTGGCAAAGTCGCCTTGGGCGCGACGCGCTGGACCACCAAGAACGACAAGCGGGTTGCCTACCGCGACTGGATGACCGACCCGGCCGACGTCATCACGCTGTTGAGTTGGCTGAACCAAACGCTGCGGATCAACTATCGCGCCGTCGATGTGGATTTCTCGCATTTCTCGTTCGATCCCCGCGAGTTGCCGGCGCTGCTGTTGGCCGGTCACAACCATTTTGAATTGAACGACGAGATTCGCGGACGGCTTGCCCGTTATGTGATGGACGGCGGGACGATTTTGGCCGACGCCTGTTGCGGTTGGAACGATTTCTCGGAGTCGTTCCGCCGCGAGATCGAACGGATCTTCCCGAATCGGCCGCTCCAGAAAATGCTGCCCGAGGAGCCGGTCTATTCGTCCTACTACAAGCTCGGCGACTTGACCTACAAACGCGGCGACGGCTCGACGTTCACCGAGCCGCCGTGCCTGGAGGGGATCGACTTCGGCTGTCGGACGGGCGTTCTGTTTTCGTCGCGCGACATGACTTGCGGCTGGGATGGGCACGAGCATCCGCGCGGCACGCGCGTCGTGATCGACCAGGCCCGGCAGCTTGGCGCCAATCTGATCACGTATCTGTTGGGCAGCTTCCAGTTGGGCCGTTTTTTGAGCACCGCAAAGGTGTATTACGACGCCGCCGCCCCGACGCGTGACGATTTCGTGTTTGCGCAATTGGTGCACGACGGCGATTGGGACCCCGATCCGTCGGCCGTCCACAATCTGTTGAAATTCGTCCGCGACAACTCGACGATGGAGGTGAAGTTCAAGCGGGAAAACGTCCGGCCGACCGATCCGAAGGCGGCGGAATATCCGTTGTGGTACATCACCGGCCATCGCGATTTCGCCTGGACCGCCGAGGAATCGGCCGCGTTGGGACGCTATCTGAAAGCGGGCGGGCTGTTGCTGGCCGACGCCTGCTGCGGACGGCTGGCCTTCGACGCCGCGCTGCGCCGCGAACTCTCGAAGGCGCTGCCCGAAAGCCGGCTCGAACGCCTGCCGCTCGATCATCCCGTTTATCATTGCCATTACGACATCAAGCAGGTGGAGTACACGCCGCGCGTGCGGGAAGATTTCGGAAACTTCAGCGAGCCGCAACTGGAAGGCGTCACGCTCGACGGCCGACTGGCGGTCGTCTATAGCCGGTTCGACCTGGGCAACGGTTGGGAACAGTTTCCACATGCCTACAGTTATGGGTTGCGTGAGCAATCGGCGTTGCAGATCGGCGCGAACGTGCTCGTGTCGGCCGTGACGCATTAAGGAATCGAACCATGTCGCCGGCGGCCGAACAAGTGATCGAACGACTCGACGCCACGCGGCAGAAGTGGTGGCTTTTCTCGCTATTGAGCACCGCGTCGCTGGCGATTTGCGTTTCGCTGGGCGCGCTGATGCTTTGCCTGGCGGCCGATTCGCTTTGGCGGTTTTCGCAGCCGACGCTCATCGCGCTTTTTTCGGCCTGGGTGGCGCTGAGCGCCCTGATTTTCGCCGGCCTGATCCGACGGCTGCTGCGCGGCCAACGCAGCATCGAGGCCGTCGCCCGGCGTTTGGAAACCGAATTTCCCGAACTCGGCAGCCGGCTGATCAACGTCGTCCAGTTGGCCGAGGACGAACGAAACGTCGATCGCCAATTTTGCGAGGCCGCGGTCCGACAATCCGCCGCCGAAATCGGTCCGCTCGCCTTCGACCGGGCCGCCTACCATCATTCGCGCTGGCGACGGCTTCGCGAGTGCATGCAAATGCCGCGCGATTTGATCGAATCGCTCGTGGTCTTGAGTCTGCTGATTGCCGCGGCCATGCTCGGCCCGCGATGGCTTCCGGCCTGGAGTTCCTCGGCTTCGCGCATCCTGACGCCTTGGCAATTCACGCCATCGGTCGGCGCGGTTCGGATTGTGAAGGTCACGCCGGGCGACGCCGACGTGTTGCTCGGCGCCAGCGTGGCCATCGTGGCGGAAATCGACAATCCCGACCGTCTCGTCCACCGGGGTACGTTGTTCGTCCGGCCCGAAGGCGAGCCGGAATCGCCCCTGCCCATGACCGCCGACGAAAGTTATCGGCGATACCAGGCCGTCGTTCCTTCGGTCCTGAAACCGTTTCGGTATTGGCTCGAGGTGGGCGATTCGCAAACGGCGGCGTTTTCGATCCGCGTGCGGGAAAAACCGATCGTTGCCGGCTCGGAGGTCGTTTTCCACTTTCCGGAGTATCTCCAGCGAAAGGACGAACCGGCCGGCTCGTCGGGCTTGGATCTCGAAGCCCCGCAGTTCACCGTGGCCGAGTTGCGGCTAAAAACCTCGTCGCCCATCGCCAAAGGTTTTTTGGAGGCCGACGGCGAGCGTGTGACGGGCCTCGTGTCGGACGACGGACGACGGCTTTCGGCGTCGCTGCCGATGTGGAAAAACGGTTCCTACGCGGTTCATTTGTTGGACGACGGCGGCCGAGGCGATCCCAGTCCGCGGTTGAATCGCATCACGGTGCAGACGGACCAGCCGCCGACGGTCGAGCTGCTCAAACCGGCCCCGCACACGACCGTGGCCCCGTCGACGACGGTGCAGATCGCCGTGCGCGCCGGCGACGATCACGGATTGGGACAAGTGCGCGTGGAAATGAAAGTGGCCGCCTCCTCCGAGACGGAGTCCGACGACGCGGAACGTCCGATCGCGGTGGTCCGCCAATGGAACCATTTCGGCGACGCATCGACCACGTCCGTCGTGCGGCGTTGCGAGATCCGACTGACGCCGAAATTGATTCAACCGGGCCAAACGTTGTTGGTGCGCGCCGTGGCCCGGGATCGCCGTTCGATCCACGATGGGGGGCTCGATCTGCGTCCGCAAGAGACGACAAGCGGTTGGTGCGCGGTGAAAATCGTCACGGACGCAGCCCAAGCGACGGAAGCCGTCAACCAAATGCAAAGCCTCCACGCCGTTCTGCAACAAATGCTCGAAAAACAAGTCGCGGCCCGCGTCGACGCAGGCAGAGAAAAGGCGGAACTTGCGAAACGGAAAAATCCGTCTTCGGCCGACGTCTCCATCCGGTCGAGACAAATTGAGATTCAGAAATCCGCCGTCGCGTTGACGGAGTCGCTCGCCAAGGCGCAGGGCGACGAGTTGTCGGCGGTTCGACGCGCTCTCGCGGCGCTTTCGACCGGCGAAATGCTGTCGGCCGTCGCGCAGTGCGACGCGCTCGTACAGCCGCAGTCGCCGGCGGACCGAGCCGCGACGCTTGAGTCGCTCATCGCCGGGCAAGACCGCGTGATCGCGACGCTGCGCAAGTTGCTCGGCGCGATGCGCCACGCGCAGGCCGAAGCGTCGTCGGAGATGAAAAAACGGCCCGGCGGCGATCTACCCAACGATGCACGACAGAAGCTGGCCGAGCTGCGAGACCGGCTCGACAAGTTCCTAAAGCAGCAGAAAAAGGTGATCGAAGCGAGCGAAAATCTCGCCAAGACGCCGGTTGAGGATTTTACGAAAGAGCAAGAAGCGTTGCTGCAAAGTCTGGCCGCGGCGGAAGACGATCTGGCGAAGTTCATCAACGAGTTGCACTCCGATTTCAGTAAACTGCCGGAGCAGGATTTCGCCAATCCTTCGACGGCCAAGGAGCTGGTTGACATTCAGACGCAGTTAAAAATGGCCGAGGACGCGCTGACCAAGAAATCGACCGACATCGCCGTCCCGTTGGAACAGTTGGGCTACGAGATGGCCGAGGAGTTGAAGACCAACTTGGAGAAATGGCTGCCCGACTCGCCCGACCGCGAAAAGTGGAGCCAAGAGGAATCGCCGACCGACAAGGATAAAGAGGCCCCGATGGCCGAACTGCCGGGCGAGTTGGAGGACATGGTCGGTGAACTGATGGAACAGGAGGAAGACCTGTTCGATGAAATGGAAGACGTTTCGAGCAGCGCGGCCGACTCGCTCGACAAGGGCGCCGGTTGGGACGCGGTGGACGGTCCGATCTCAAACATGTCGGGCAAAGGCGTCACGGGCAACCGGCTGCCCAACACCAGCGAGATCGGCGGTCGAGCCGGCGAAGGACGGCAGGCCAAATCGAGCGGCGAGTTCGTCGGCGATGAGGCCGTCGGCAAAGGCGGACGCCGCACGCCCAGCCGATTGGCGCCCGATCCGTTCGTGCAAGGCGACATCAAGGATCGCAGCGGACAGTCGGCCGGCGGCGCGACCGGCGGGGGCAAACGAAGCGGGCAGGGGGGTGAAGGGCTCGAAGGTCCGCAGCCGCGAGGGATCGACCCACGCGACGCCCAACGACTGGCCGGACGTCAGGCTCAATTGCGAAACAAGACGGAGGCCGTCAACCTCCAACTTCAAGTGAAAAACTTTCATCACACCGACCTGAAGAAAACCATCGAAGCGATGGCGCAGGTCGAACGCGACTTGAAGGCCGGCCGCTATCAAAACGCGATGCGACAACGGCCCGTGCTGTTGGATGGCTTGAAGAATGTCAAGCAACACCTCCAAGGCGAATTCGAAGTCCGGCAAGACACCACCACGAACCTGCCGTCCGACGTCCGAAAAGAAATCCTCGGCGGAATGAAAGATCCGTCGCCCGCCGGATGGGAAGCATTGAACCGCCGGTATTTTGAACGACTCTCTGGAGGGAAAAACGAGAAACCGTAGGGGGAACGTCGTTCGGAGATGGTCGCTTGGTCTGGTCGGGAACGGTCCGTGTGAGAAGGAAAAAGGGGAAATGGGAAAAAAGGAAAGAGCGGAAAGCGATACGACTTGCCTCGTGGAGAGAACCTCTTCTGTTTTCTTCCCTTTTCCCCATTTTTCCATTTTTCCTGTTGCGATGGCTGTATTGCTGTGTGCGACGATGCTTGCGGCGGCGTTTGCCTCGGACGAGAAGAAGGTTGTCATTCCCTTCGATTTCGTTTCGACGTTCGACGACGGCCGTTACGGTCAAATGGTCGGCGATTTGATCTGGAAGAAACTCTCTCGCCAAGGCGGATTCATTTTGCCGGAATCGATGCTCGACGTGCGAGAGTATTGCCAGTCGCATCACATCACGGTTTCGCCGGAGATGGATTTGGCGACGGTCGAAAAGATCGTCCGATCCGATTTCAACGCGGAGATCGGCGTTTGGGGGCGCGTCGAACGCGCGCCGGACGCTGCGGCGGACGTCTACGATTTGACGATTTGGTGCGTCGATTTTTCGACCCCCTCGAAACCCCGGGTGATTTATCAAACGAAAACCCGCACCCGCTCGGTCAGCGAAATCCCGCACCGCTATGTCGCGGCGATGCTCGACGCGCTCGGTCCACGTCCGCCGGCCGGTCCGTCGACAGCGAATCCCGCGGCCGAAGAGAACTGGCGCACCCGGCCCAACCTGGTGCTTGGCGATTTTCAACGCGGCAAGGACGGCGTGCCCAATGGCTGGGAGAAAGTGGCCGGCCAGCAACGCGAACCGCTGGGCGGATTGGTCCGGTGGGCCGACGAACGCGGAAAATCCGACAACCAAGTCGTGCGGTTCACGCTCGACAAAAACGTCGCCGAAAACGAGGGCGTGATGTATTACAGCCAGCGTTTTCCGATCCGCCCGGGCGCGACCTATCGGTTTCAGTGTCGGTGGCGGTCGAACGGACCGGCAGTCAAAGTCTTCGTGAAGTGTTATGATGAGCAACGCGGTCCTTACGACGCCGCGACCAAACAGCCGCGCGAGGTCTACCGCTGCCAGATGAACTTGAAGGGCGAGCCGAACGTTTGGAACACGCACGCCGAAGATTTTACGCCGAACCATCCGAGATATTCGCCGAAGTGGGGCCGCGTGATGCTTTACGCCTATTTGAAACCCGGCGAGGTCGAGTTTGACGACGTCGTGGTCAAGCTGATCCAAGAATCATCGCGCGCTCAAGAGGATTGATGAGCGACCGATTCGCTGAAGGAACCAAGACCATCGCACACGCTCAGGAATATACCGCGAACGACTTCGGCGTAAGCCCGCTGATGTTCTATTACGAAACGACGCAGGCCTGCGATTTGGTGTGCAAACACTGTCGCGCTTCGGCCCAGGAGCAAGCGGCCCCCGGCGAGCTTTCGACGGACCAAGCCAAGGCGTTGTTCGACCAGGCGGCCTGTTTTCCGCGGCGTCCGACGTTGGTGCTGACCGGCGGCGATCCGTTAAAGCGGCCCGACCTGTTCGAGCTGATCCGCCACGCGCGGTCCGTGGGCTTGCAAGTCGCGTTGACGCCGGCCGCCACGCCGTTGGCCACGTTCGAGGCGTTGGCCGCCGCACGAGACGCCGGCGTCGACCGGCTGGGCATCAGCCTGGACGGGGTGGACGTCGCCACGCACGACGCTTTTCGCGGGTGGCCGGGCAGTTTCGACCGGACGATGCAAATGCTGGCCGACGCTCGAACGCTGCGGATGCCGGTCCAACTGAACACGACCGTCACCCGGCGCAACGTCGACCAGATCGACGCGATGGCCGAATTGTTGGCCGGACTGGGCGTCGCCATGTGGTCGGTGTTTTTTTTGGTGCCCGTCGGACGCGGCGTCGAAGAACAACGGATTTCGCCCGACGAATATGAAGCGGTGTTCGAGCGGCTTTGGCGTCAGTCGCAACGGCGTCCGTATGCGATCAAAACGACCGAAGCGCCGCACTACCGTCGCTACGTATTGCAGCAGGGCGGCGATCCGCTGGCCGGACCGCACGGTTCGCGGCCTTCACAACGCCGGGCGCCGCTGGGCGTGGGCGACGGCAAAGGCATTATGTTCGTCGGCCACACCGGCGAAATCTATCCCGCCGGGTTTCTGCCGATCCGATGCGGACGATTCCCCGACAATTCGTTGATCGAGGTGTACCAAAACCATCCGGTCTTTCTGGCGTTGCGAGATCCGGATCGGTTCAAGGGTCGCTGCGGCGTCTGCGAGTATCGCCACGTGTGCGGCGGAAGTCGCGCCCGAGCCATGGCGCTGACCGGCGATTATCTGGAGTCGGACCCCGACTGCAACTATCAGCCGAAATGCTGAAGAGACCATTCCTCGCTTCGATGGCCCTCGACGGCAAACGAAACGGGGTCGGTCGTCTTCCGAGCGAGAACGGCTACGCGGCCCGGGCCAGCGGCCATTCCGCCGGTTGCAGTTCGAGTCGAGCGGTCCTGTCCAAGGCGGCGATCGTCGCGGCGGCCGACTCGTTCCAACTCCAGGGACGTTTTGTCAGCAACGTCACGCCGGGCTCGCGCAGTGCGCGGTCCAGTTGGTCGGGGTCGGAGAAATCGATCTGAAATCGCGAGGGGATCCCCAGTTCGCGGAAGATTTCGAGCCGCGACACCAGGATCTTCTTGCCGGCCTCGAAAGCCTCCATCACCGGAAGCCCAAAACCTTCGAACGACGAGGGGAACACGACGCATTGGGCCCCGCGATACAGTTGTCGCACTCGCTGGTACGACACATAGCCCAGGTGCCGAACCGTGTCGTCCAGCCCCAGCCGATGGATTTGCTTTTGCAGGTTTTTCCAATAGGCCGTTTGAATGCCCGACAACACGAGCTGGTAGTCGAAGCGGCCTTTCGACTTCAACGCCGCGATCGACTCGAGCAGCGTTCGATGGTTCTTGTGCGGTCGCGTGATGGCGGGAAAATACACGTATTTTTGATCGGGCAGGGCGTCGGCCTCACACGCTTCGAACGCGCCGAACTCCCATCCGTGCGGCACCACGTCGATCCGATCGGCGGCGATGTCGTAATGGTTAAGAATCGTGTTCTTCGTGAACTGCGAAATGGCGATGATCCGATCCGCCCGAGCCATCGCATACGCGTAGCTTCGCTGCCGAAACATCCGCTGCATCGGCGTAAGATACTGCGGCAACACCAAGTGGTACAGATCATGGACGACCAGCGCGCAGGGGGCTTCGACCACTTTCGGAAAGATCGACTGCTGAGGGAACAACACCACGTCGGGCCGAAGACTCTCAAGGACTTTTTCGACGCCCCTGGCGCGGTAAGGACCGACGGCCTCCAACCCACGCATGCCGAAAATTTGCCGGGCGCTGTAGTCGACGACCGCTCGCTCCATGCCTGGAAAGACGTTCTGCGACGCCAGATCGCGGTCCATCAACAGGACGATTTCGTGCCGCCGGCCGGCATCGGGCAGCCGTGCGACGAGTTGTCGCAGATAGGTTTCCGTGCCGCCGATTTTCCCCGGCCGAAAATTCAGCAGGCTGATTACCACGCGAGCCGCCGGCCGTTCGTGAAGCTTCAGAATCGTGCAAGACGCATGAACGGTCCGATCCTCGCCTTCCGATCGATCGGCAACCTGCTTCGCCGCGTCGCGACGAAAGGCCAAGATGCGGCCGTCGGACGCGTTTTCTGAACGGTCGAAACAGACCGCCGGCTTGTCGGAAGGAACCGGCGTCGCGTTGTCGTCGCCGGCGTCGCCGCGAATCGGCAAGATCGCTCGAGGCTCTTCCGTCTCGCTCGACGGGTCGTCGCACGAGTCCAACTCCGCCAAGGCCGACCGCAGTTGACGCGAAACCACGTCGGGATGGGACACTTTTTGCATCCGCTGCCTGGCGGCCGAAGCCAGCGCGTCATAGGCCGCCCGATCTTCCTTGGCGATCCGGTAGCTCCGGCGAATCTGCTCGACCAAGGACGTCCAGACCAGCCGATGCCAAGTGCTCCGCCAACGCAATCGCGAATCCTGCGGCCACGCGCACGGCTCCGGATGCGATTCAACGACGAATCCAACGTCGGCGTCGAAATAGTCGGCGATCGCGGAATGCGACGGCGAGATGCCCGGCCGACCCGCCGCCAAATAGTTCATCAACGGCAAACAATTGCCCTCGGCCCGCGTGGTCGTCAAATAGTACGTGCTTGCGCGGGCCAACTCCAGCATGTCGGCCTCGGCCAGGAAATCGGAAACGATCGCCACGCGACAGCGATGCGAATAGTCCAAGTGACGATAGAATTGCACCACTTGCCCGACGGCCGCGGGATCGCTGCTGGCCAGCTTGATCACCAACGTGGCGTCCTCGCAGTCGCGCAGTGCGCAGAGAAACGCCGTGATCATGTCCTGCCAGTTTTTGCGACCATCGGCCGGATTGAAAATGCTCGTATAAACGATGCCGTCCAGATCGAGCCACCGATCGCGGCGGCACGCAAACGTCCCATGTCGCCACGCAGCCAAGCCGGCTCTCAACGCGGCGCCGACCGCCGTCCGCAAACGACCCGGCAAACAGGGCTTCACCAGCCGCCGATACCCACGAAGCCCCCACACGCGAGCCGTCTCGCGCCAGCAGCGCGACGGTTCTCCCGCGGAACCTTGCGGCGTCTCGAACGTCTGCGCGTCTTGTTGCGGAAAGACGTAGGGCGAGCAATTCAAGGCGGTTCGTCGCTCGGACCGCCAACGAGGCATGTCGAAATAGCACTCCGGCGTCGGCACGGCGACGATTCGGATCGGCGTCCGAACTCCCGCCGATTCCAGCGCGCGGGCCGTGAACGAACCGCCCACCCACACCATCGCGCAACGATTGGCCGTGGCCACCCAATCATTCTGTGGATTGCCGTCAAATGCCGCGTCAGGAATGTCGGGAAACTCCCAGGCGGGCACGACCACATTGCGGACCGAAGGACTCAGTTCGGCGTCCTGGAACGGGCGGAAACTCACATGCACCGGATCGAACCCCTGCCGGCGAGCCGCCTCCGCCGCTTGAGCCAAGTCGCTGCGAGGATCCTGAATCTCCGTTAGCTTGCCAAGCCGTCGAAACAAAGGGGCGAACAATTTCGCGACGAAATCGTACGAATAGCCCGCGGTCCCAAGCCGCCGTCCTTCCGTCGCGCCGCTGGCATACGAGGACAACAGAATGGCCCGAGTCGACGAAGACGCCGCGACATCCTCTTCCCGAACCACTCGCAACGATGGTGTGCCCCTCGATTGTTGTCCATAGGCAAGCATCAGGTCGCTCCACATTCCCTCAATCAGAGACAAGTCAACACAAGAAAGCCTGGCAATCTACACAAGCAACACAAACCACGTCACTTCTTTTGCCCATCTAATTGCCGTCAAAAGTTGCGCATCTTATCGGCAATTCCATCCCTCATTGTGCAACCCAATCGGGTAGAAATGGAAAAAACACGGATGCCCGTGCCGTCCTCGAACGAGCCTGCGTCTGCGTTGACGCTCCGATGGACGCCGGGTACGATGGGGACAAGCCCGGCGGCGCTGCAAATGCGACCTGCTTTTAAAAACCTGCAAGTCTTGCCATGCCAATCCTTAAGGAAGAAACAAGCCTCTATCCCGAGACGTTGTTGGACGCCGCGCCGATGGACTTGCCTGATCGACGTTGGCTGGCGATCTACACCAAGGCACGGCAGGAGAAGTCGCTGGCCCGAGAATTGTTGCGGTATCGGATTCCCTTCTATTTGCCGCTGGTCCGAAAGACCAATGTCTCACAGGGTCGACGACGCACGTCGCTAACCCCCCTATTTGACGGGTACTTATTCCTTTACAGTGCGGAGCAGGAACGTGTCCGAGCCCTAACGACGAACCGGATTTCTCGTATTTTGGTGGTCGAGGATTCGGAGCAGTTGCTTTTCGATCTTCGCCAAATTCACCAGCTTATCGCATCCAAAGCACCGTTGACGGTGGAAAGCCGGATGGGGCCTGGTCAAAGGGTCCGCGTTCGTTCGGGGGCGTTTGCGGGGCTAGAAGGGGCCGTGTTGAAGCGTCGCGGGGAGACCCGACTTCTGGTCAGCATCAACTTCCTCCAGAAGGGCGCATCCGTCGAGATCGACGATTTCATGCTGGATCCGATCGAGTGAAAGGGGAAATTGTAGAATTCCCCCACTTTTTTCGGTCAAACCCTTGACGAAAAAGTCATTTTCCCTACAATCACGGCAGTTGGTTGGCCGAATTGTTGATGGTTGGCTGGCTAAGACGATTCGTTTTTAGGTGTTTTTCCAATTAGGCAAAACAAATAATTTAGGGCAAGAATGCCCAGGAGGCAGCGGTGCGGTCTATAAGTCTGACTCGGAGGGCGCTGCTGTGCGCCTCCATAGCCCTTGTTGTCTTGGGTTTCTCTTCCGTTGCCCGGGCTGGTAGCTACAAGTACTACCACGACTACGGCGATCGTGCCGGGACCAACGTGACTTTTCATGATGTCACCGAAGCCTCGCTGACCAACAGCACGGCATTGTATGGCGCGCCGTCGGTGTCCGATGACTCGCTCTTTTTCAATCTTGAGGGCGTCGGTGCGTTCAATATTCGCAAGGAAGACGGCGGGTTCGATATCGTCGATGGTCAGCTCACCACGTCGCTGGCCGCCCATAGCGGTTACGGCATCGACTCCGTCGCCATCAACGAGTACGGCGATTACACACTCCTCGGCGTTGGCACATCGACGACACAAGTGTCAGTCACCGTATCCGCGATCTTGAGGATCACCGAAGTCAACGGAGTGGGCGTCGCTCCCATCACCACCACGTTGAGCGACAACGCCACGTACGACCTGGCCAGCGCCGGCAACACGACCGGCAGTTGGTCGCTTTCCGTCGTCTTTGATGCGGCCGACATCTTGGCCGCTGAAACCGACGTGCTGGCTGACGCCGGCATCACCGACGGCCTCGTCACGCAGGCCACGCTGACGTTCGACAACACGATTTTCGCCGTCAGCGAATTGACCAGCGGCGCGTTCATCGCCAAGAAAATGGTCGACATCGACGTGGGCACCCAGCCCGTGCCGGAGCCGAGCGCTTTGGTGCTGACATGCATCGGCGCCGTGTTCTTCCTCGGCCAAACATGGCGCAAGCGTCGCTCCTCGCAGATTGTTGCCTAGTCCGACTTCTGCGAGTGAGGTCGAGAGCGCCAGAACGTGACGACCCTAGCCAAACGACGAATCTTGGCATGCGGAATCGTCGTTTTGGCGGGCTTGGTTTTTCATGCACCGTTGCTGCGAATGTCGGCGAAATGCTTGATCGCCGATGACGCTCTCGGCCAATGCTCTTACGTCGGCCTTCTCGTTTGGCACAATTACCCCGACGGCGACCGGTCGTATGACGTGGCGGCACAGTGGTATCACCAATGCTCGTCGCGTCCCGCCAAAATTCTGGTGATCGCCCCGCGGCTCAATCGATTGGAACAGCTTGGCGTCGTCGCGACGTTTGAAGCCCTCAGCCGTCGTCAACTCCAGTTGCGCGACGTTCCACGGAACGCCATTTCGACGATGTACAGCGACAGCAACGACGATTGGGCCACGGCTCGGGCGCTGAAACGATGGCTCGCCGCGCATCCCGACGATTCCCTGGCCCTGACGTGCGACGCCTTTCGGAGCGCAAACCTTCGATCGGCGTTGAATGCCGTTCTCAACCCACCTCAGTCCGCCCGCGTGCGGCTGCGGCCGCTCCCGGATCGTCGGTTCAACGAGACAAACTGGTGGAAGAGCCGCGACGGCTATAAGGCGTTTGGGTTCAACTGGCTCCTCGGCGGTTATCGCCGGTGGGTCGGGTCCAGCGGCTCCAGTTCATCGGACGCCGACTGCGATCGTTATGAGGCTGAGACCCTTCACGCTTTGCCGTCGACGTTGTCTCGGGCCGACTACGTGATGGTGCTCAACGGCGACGAAAACACACGGCCGTTCGCGGCGGCCGCGCTGATGCGGGCGGGTTTGGCAAATCAAGCGTTGATTGCCGACACGAGGCCTCTCCCACACCCTGACGAATTAGGGATGCCGCCGTTCCACGAGATCAATCGTCAAGTGTTGATCCGCCGCGGCATCGACGCCGATCGCGTGGTGATTCTGCCGGCCCAGGCCACAACCACCTACGACGAGGCTCGGGCCTTGGCGGCGTTTTTGGACTCGCACCCCGGGGCGCGCGTTTTCGTCGTCACCAACGATTTTCATCTCCGTAGAAGTCGTTGGATCTTCAATCGAACGCTGGGCAACCGCGTCCAACAGATCGCGTTCGTTCCCGCTCCCAGCGACGGCTTTTCCCTGGCCCGATGGTGGCGCACCGAAGCCGGTTTTTTGGCCGTCGGCACGGAATGGCTCAAGCAGGCCTTCTACCTCGCCAACTATGGCGACGTGGGACTTTGGCTGGCGGCCTGCGGCGCGTTTTGGTTGGTCGCCCGACGAATTCGACAACGCGAGATCGCTTGTCGTTCCGCCTGAATCAGGGCATGTTCACGCCGTTCCACTGCGAGGGATAATAGCCGGGGCCCGCGACCCAATGCGGCGAATAGGCGTCGCCGTGGAACGGATCGCTCGCCGCGGTGGGTCGGCTGTTCGACAGTCCGAACCATCGTCGAGCTTCGAGACGCCGTTCTCGTTGCGTCGCCCGAGCCACGGCGTTCTCACGAACCGCAAACTTCGGGTCGCTGTAACGCCGCATGGCCTGATCGTAGAACCACATTTCGGGCGTGGCCTTCAATTCACCGGCCGCGACCGTGTTGTTCAACCCCACGCCCGTGGCAACGGGTTTTTCCGCGCGAGCAAACGTCGCCGGCGCCAATAATAAGAGGAACGCCAAACCGATGGCTAGCCGTCTCATACAATCCCCCCCGTGGTTAAACCGCAGCGCAGCCGCGACGACATTCTACTTTTCGGTATGGCGCATTGGACGGGTTTAGGAGAACTTTATCGCCCTAGACGTCGACGCATCTACCCCACACACCCCAGCCGTCGCAGTTTTTCTTTTCTTGCACAAAACGCGAAAAACTCGTCAAAAATCGACGCCGGAGTCTGCCGAATGGGGCAGGGCGTCTCGCATCCTGGGCGCTCACCAGGGCCGTGTCGCCCGGCTCTGCCGACTGGCGAAGTTGTTCCATCCGAATGAAATAAAAATTTCCGCCCTAGGAGCCAGAATTCCCGCCCAAGAGAGGTTCTTGTGGAATAATTATCGAGTAGTTAATATTTAGTGGAACAGCAGGCGGGATCGTACCCGGCCTCGCGCCGAGGACCACACGAATTAACTCAGGAAAAGGTGAATCATGAAAAACTTGTTGGCGTTTGCGATGGTCGTGAGCTTGGGGTTGTTCTGTGCGGTGGGTTGCCAACCGGCGAAGTCGGACAAGCCGGCCGACAAACCGGCCGCCACCTCGGCGACGGATACCGAGACGAAGGCCGCCCCGAAGGCTGAGGGCGAAGCTGCAAAGGCCGCCCCCGCCGAAGAAAAGAAGAAGTAGCCCGCAAACCCTGCTCGATTGCAGGGATTTTTCTCGGCCGCGTGAGGCCGAACGAATAAACTTCCAGGGGAAGGGTCGCCACAGAGAATGGCCCCTTCCCCTGAGTTTTTTCTTGAGCGTCGGGCGGACTCCTGTCGCCCAAGGGAGACGAAAAATGGTATTGCCCCAACCGCCGCAACCGTACATAATCAAAGTGGGAATGCTTTGAGTCAAGGAGCGTTATGGCCGGATTGTTTCGCGTGCTGACCGTGGTCACGTTGACGGTCCATCTGACGATGGGCTGCTGCTGGCACCACGCGCACGGTTGCCCGGACGACGCCTCGCAGGCTTCTTCCCCTCATCAGGCGATGCCGGGCGCGGCGTGTTCCTGCAACGACGCCCCTTCCGATCATGGATCGCACGGCTGCCATGAGCCGAAATGCTCCTTTGTCGCTGCCAGTCGTTTGGCGGTGGACGCGACGGCCGCTTCCGGTTTCGCCCAAGCGACGTCCGGGGCATTGCTGAACGACCCGTCGTCTCGGGAAGGCTTTTCCTCTTTTTCTCTGCTTTCGAGCATGGACCGGCTTCTGCCGCCGGTTCGTCTCCATCTTGCGCATCAAGTCCTGCTGATTTGATGTCGCGCGCTTGTTGATCGGCGTGCCGTTGACGCTGCGCACTTGCATCGTCGGCGTTCAGGAACAAGCGGCGAGCGTCCGCTCACCAGCACCCACGCGACCCAACGGTCGCCGCGGCGGTTCAAGCAAGGACAAAAGGATCATGATGAATACCCAATCGTCTCCACATCGGTCTTCCAAGCGGTGGCGATGGCTCGCAGCCATTGCGATTCTCGTAGCATTGGGGTTGGCGGCCGCCGGCCTTTGGTCGCCGCAACTTCGGCGGATCGCCACGTCCTCATGGACTGCCCTGGCCGCTCACTCGCCGAACGACGGCCACGATCACGCGGAAAAGAAAAAACACGACGACGAGGACGACGACCACCACGACGGCGATCGAGACCATCACGACGGCGACGAGGACGAGCACGATCATGCGCATGCCGCTCAAAACCACAAGCACGACGAAGCCACGTCGATCAAGCTGAGCAAACAGGCCCAGAACAACATCGGCCTCCGATTGACCAAGGTCGCCTTGGGTCCGTTCGAGCGGACCATGAACGTGCCGGGCATCGTGGTCGAGCGTCCGGGCTGGTCCGTGTTGGAGGTCACTGCGCCGATGACGGGCGTGGTCATGCAAATCTATCCGATCCAAGGCGAGGCCGTCCGGCACGATCAGCCGCTTTTTGAAATCCGCCTGACGCACGAGGACCTGCTGCAACTACAGACGGAGTTCCTGCGCACCGTCGAGGAGTTGGACGTCATCGGCCACGAGGTGGCGCGGTTGGAAAAAATCTCGGCCGACGGCGTCATTGCCGGCAAGACGCTGCTGGAACGCAAATACGAGCAGCAAAAGCAGGAAGCGGCGATGAGGGCGCAGCGGCAGGCCTTGCTCCTGCACGGACTGTCGGAAGAGCAAGTCAACCGGATCGCCTCGACGCGCACGCTGCTGCAAAGCTTGACGATTTACGCGCCGGAGCAAAAAGGCCCAAATTCGTCGCGTCATCCGCCGCGTCACTTGCAAGTTCAGCAGTTGAAAGTCACTCAGGGAAAGCACGTCAACGCGGGCGACACGCTTTGCACGCTCGTCGACCAACACGAACTGTTCATCGAGGGCATCGCCTTTGAACAAGACATTCAGTCCGTCAATCGGGTGGCCGCCTCAACGCGCAAGGTTTCGGCCACGTTCGGGTCGAAATCCTCCGGCGACGAGCACACGACGCCAGACCTCCGCATTCTCTATCTCGACGACAAGGTCGACCCGCAGTCCCGGGCGTTCCATTTCTACGTGACGCTGCCGAATCGCATCTTGCGCGAAGACAAGACCCCCGAGGGACGCAATTTTGTGTATTGGCAATTCAAGCCCGGCCAAAGGACGCAGCTCCGCATTCCCGTCGAGGCGTGGACGAATCGCATCGTGCTGCCCGTCGAGGCAATTGCCCAAGACGGGGCCGAGTTTTACGTGTTCGAGGCCAACGGCGATCATTTCGACCGCCGGGCGGTTCACGTCGAGTATCGCGATCAAGATTGGGCCGTGATCGCCAACGACGGTGCGTTGCGCGTCGGGTCCACCGTGGCCGCCTCGGCCGCGCACCAAGTGCATTTGGCCCTAAAAAACAAGTCCGGCGGCGGAGTCGATCCCCATGCGGGACATAACCACTAGTGGCCAACACTAGTGGCCAGTGGTCGGTGGTCAGTGGCCAGAAATTAGGCCGAGCAACGCAACCTAATCCCTAATCCCTAGCTCCATGCTCAACGCCATTATTCGATTTTCGTTGCACTATCGACTGCTGACCATCTCGGTCGCGGTGGTCGTGCTGGTGTACGGCGGATACGTTTTGTATCAGTTGCCGATCGACGTGTTCCCCGATTTGGACCGGCCTCGGGTCACGGTGATGACCGAAGCACCCGGCCTGGCGCCCGAGGAAGTCGAGACCCTGGTCACTTTTCCGTTGGAATCCGTTCTCAACGGGGCGACCGGCGTTCAAGCGGTTCGCAGTTCGTCGGGCATCGGACTGTCGGTCGTACAGGTCGAGTTCGCCTGGGGCACCGACATCTACATCGACCGTCAGATCGTGGCCGAAAAATTGGCCCTAGCGGCCGAACGACTGCCCGAGGGCGTGCGTCCGCAGATGGGCCCGATCTCGTCGATCATGGGCCAAATTATGATCATCGGCATGTGGAGCGAGGGCGGCAAGACCTCGCCGATGGAGGTGCGCACGCTGGCCGACTGGGTCGTGCGGCAACGACTTCTGACGATTCCGCGCGTCGCCCAGGTGATTACGATGGGCGGCGGCCGCAAACAATATCAAGTGTTGGTCAATCCCGTCGCGTTGCGATCCTACGGAATCACGCTGCACGAGGTCGAGCAGGCGATGGCGGCCAGCAACGCCAACGCGACGGGCGGATATCTGAATCGCGGGGCGCGCGAGTATCTGGTCCGATCGATCGGCCGGCTGCAAAGCGTCGAAGACATCGAAAACGTCGTCGTGAAGCCGGACGGCGAGCGGCCGGTGCTGTTGCGCCAAGTGGCCCGGATCGTCGAGGCCCCGCAGGTCAAACGCGGCGATTCGGCGGTCAACGGCGAGCCGGCCGTGATGCTCACCATCGCCAAGCAGCCCGGCGCCGACACGCGGCTGCTGACCGATCAGATCGCCAAGGCGCTCAAAGAGCTCAAAGGCAGTCTGCCGCCCGACATCCGCATCAATCCGGACGTCTATCAACAAAAATCGTTCATCGAGCTGGGCATTCACAACGTCATCGACGCCTTGCGGGACGGCGGCATTCTGGTCGTCATCATCCTGTTCCTGTTCCTGTTGAACTTCCGCACCACGTTCATCACGCTGACGGCCATCCCGCTTTCGATGGTCATCACCGGATTGATCTTCAAGTGGTTCCACATGTCGATCAACACGATGACGCTCGGCGGGCTGGCCGTGGCCATCGGCGAGTTGGTCGACGACGCGATCGTGGACGTGGAAAACATCTTTCGCCGGCTGCGCGAGAACAAACATTCGCCGAACCCAAAACATCCGTTGCGCGTGGTGTACGAGGCCAGCAGCGAGGTGCGCAACTCGATCGTCTTCAGCACGATCCTGGTCGTGTTGGTTTTCGTGCCGCTGTTCGCGTTGGGCGGCATGGAAGGCCGGCTGTTCACGCCGCTCGGCGTGGCCTACATCGTTTCGATTCTCGCCTCGCTGGTGGTGTCGCTCACCGTCACGCCGGTGTTGTCGTATTGGCTGCTGCCCAACGCAAAAGTGATGGGCCACGACCGCGACGGCCTGATGCTGCGGTGGCTCAAACGCGCGGTGGGCTACGCGATCCGTTTCAGCGTCCGACATCCCTGGCCGGTGCTGGGCGTCGTCACCGTGGGCGTCGCGATCAGTTGCCTGACGGTGTCGCAGTTGGGACGCGACTTCCTGCCGCCCTTCAACGAGGGCACGGTGCAGATCAACGTCCTGCTGCCGCCCGGCGACTCGCTGGACACCTCGAACCGAATCGCCGGCATGGTCGAAGACCGGCTTAAAAACATCCGGGGCGTGGTCGCCTTCGGACGCCGCACCGGTCGGGCCGAGTTGGACGAGCACGCCGAGGGCGTCAATATGTCGGAGATCATCGTCACGTTCGATCCGAAACTGGGCCGCAGCCGCGAAGAGGTCATGACCGACATCCGCGAGGAATTGACCCAAGTGCCCGGCGCGGTGATCGCCGCCGAGCAGCCGTTGCAGCATGTGATCAGCGCGATGCTGTCGGGCGTCAAGGCGCAGGTGGGCATCAAACTTTACGGCGACGACCTCAACGTGCTCCGGACGAAAGCCAACGAGATGAAGACGGCCATCCAAAACGTCCGCGGCGTCAAGGACCTCATGGTCGAGCAGCAGATCGAGATTCCGCAGGTGCGCATCAATCTGGACCGCAAGGCCCTGGCGTCCTATGGGCTCAATACGGCCGACGTCAACGAGTTGATCGAAACGGCCATGAACGGCCGCGTCGTGTCGGAACTGGTTTTCGGCGAGCGGAAGTTCGACCTGCTGGTGCGGTTGGACGATGTTTTTCGCAACGATCCGCAGGAGTTGCAGCGGATGACCCTCGCATTGCCGAGCCAGGGCAAAATTCCGCTCAGCGCCGTGGCGGACGTGGCGGACTCGAGTGGGCCGAACACGATCAACCGCGAAAACGTGCGGCGGCGCATCATCGTCCAATGCAACACCGCCGGACGCGACCTGGGCAGCACGGTGACCGAAATCCAGCAACGATTGGCCCCCATTCAGTCGTCCCTGCCCGTCGGCTACTTCATCGAATACAGCGGCCAGTTCGAGAGCCAGCAGTCGGCCACTCGAACCATCAGCCTGCTGAGCATCGTCTCGCTGGCCTGCATGTTGTTGACGCTCTACACGCTGTTCCACTCGCTCAACCTCAGCCTGCAAGTGTTGGCCGCGTTGCCGATGGCCGCGATCGGCGCGGTCGCCGCGTTGGTCATCACTCGGCAATCGCTGACCGTGGCCAGCATGGTGGGCTTCATCTCGCTGGCCGGCATCGCCTCGCGCAACGGCATCTTGCTGATCGCCCATTATCTGCACCTGGTCCGCTACGAAGGCGAACATTTTACGCCCGAGATGATCGAACGCGCCGGCAAGGAGCGACTGGCGCCGATGTTGATGACGGCCCTTTGCGCGGGCATCGCGCTGGTCCCGCTGGTGATGGCCGCCGGTCAGCCCGGCAAGGAAATCTTGTACCCGGTGGCGACGGTCATTCTGGGCGGACTGATCAGCTCCACGTTGCTCGATTTCTTCGTGCGACCGGCTCTGTTTTGGACGTTCGGACGCCGGGCCGCCGTTCGAGCCATGAGACACAGCCACCATGAACCGAGTTTGAAGGACGCGGAACCCGACGCCCACGAAGAGGCCCACCGCGTTCAGCATCCGATCGACGGCGTTTCATCTTCAAAACCTTTGTCCGAACCGAGGTAAACGTCGACTTTTGTTGTCCAAGGAATGGATTCCGATGTTTTGCGTCTTATCTGATTTCAACCACGATCGGCGGCAAGTCGCGTTGCGGCGCCGCGGGGCGAATCGCGTCTTCTTGTTCTCCTGCCTGGCCTTGTTGATCGGGCTTGGCGGAAAGACCAACGCGCAGACGTCGCCGTCGGCCGAGTCGCCTGACGCGCCCGTTCGATTGCCGTCGGTCGTTTCAAACAGCAATGATGCGGCGAACGTGGCCATCGCGGACGCGCGCGTCGCCGATTCCACGACGGAACATTGGTTCGACGGCAAGGAACCGTGGACGTGGCAACTGCTGCCGGATGGCCTGATGTATCCGTCCTATCTGGCCGGCAACAAAGAGCCGCGGCTGGGTTCTCAATGGGTCCATCTGCGAAATCGCGGATGGCAATGGGACCCGACGCTTGGCGGTCGCGTCGGACTGCTCCGATTCGGCACGATGGACAGCATCCTACCCCAAGGTTGGCAATGGGACATTGAAGGCACCGCGTTGATCCGCATGAACATGGAGCACGACAACGACGTGGACCACGTGGACTATCGCGCCGGCGCGCCGCTGACCACCCGACAAGGTCCCTGGGAGTTCAAGTTCGGCTACTATCATCTGAGTTCCCACCTCGGCGACGAATACATGGCGCGCAACGACACGCTGGCGCGGATCAATTACGTGCGTGAGACGTTGGCGTTCGGCGCGGCGGTGCGCCCCACCGAGAACACCCGATTGTATTCGGAAGTGGGCTGGGCTTTTTACGTCGACGGAGGCGCCCAACCGTGGGAAATCCAATTCGGCATGGAGTTCAGTTCCACGAAACCGTCCGGGCGGCGCGGCGATCCCTTCTTCGCCGTGAATTGCCACCTGCACGAAGAGACCGACTTCAGCGGCAACTTGACCGTTCAGACGGGCTGGCAGTGGCGAGGCCGCTCCGGACACCTTTTCCGCATCGGCATGCAATATTTCAACGGTATGAGCGAACTTGCCCAATTCTACAACACGTTCGAGGAGCAAATCGGCCTCGGCGTGTGGTACGACTTTTGAAACTGATTTTTGAATCTGAATCGACGATCCTTTCGTGAATGTCACGAAGGCAATGACAAGGAGGTCATTCCATGGCTCCATTCAAGTGGTGCGTGTGCGTCGTAATGATCGGCGCGGTCTCCAACGTGGCGATGTCGCAACAGGACGTTGCGCCCGTCGCGAATCGTGCGGCCCCCGCTCCACAACCGTCGGCCGACCAGACCGTTGCGCCAGGCGCAATGACACTGGCCGAATTGGAGGAGATGGCCTTGAGCCGCAATCCGGCGTTGTCGCAAGCCTCGCATTACATGGAAGCCGCCAAGGGCCGTCAACTTCAGGTCGGATTGTACCCCAACCCTACGGTCGGCTACCTCGGCTCCGAAATCGGCAATGAAGGCCGGGCCGGCCAGCAAGGAAGTTATGTGGGACAAGAGATCGTCACGGCCGGAAAACTCCGACTCCGGCGCGACGTCGTCGCCCAGGAGGTGCGTCAGGCCGAGTTCACTTGGCAATCGCAACGCCAACGATTGTTGACCGACGTACGACGCAGTTTCTACGACGTGCTTGTCGCCCAACGCAAGATGGAGCTGACCGAACAATTGCTTCGCATCAGCGAGGAGGGCATGCACTCGACCGAATCG
Source organism: Thermoguttaceae bacterium (assembly GCA_039698075.1). GTDB lineage: Bacteria > Planctomycetota > Planctomycetia > Pirellulales > Thermoguttaceae > JAJFVC01. The sequence goes on from JBDKTJ010000003.1 coordinate 61,804, forward strand.
CTGGTCCAAGCCAAAGAGGCCGCCCGGGCCGATGTCCTGCAAGCCAAGATCGAAGCGGAGTCCACGCGCGTTCTCTTGGAGCGATCGCGAAATCAATACGCCTCGGCCTGGCGCGGACTTGCGGCGGCGACCGGCTCGCCGAACATGCCGCCGCGGCCCTTGATGGGCGAAGCCTCGGACAACCTGCCGCATCTGACGTGGGAAGAGACCTGCGAGCGGTTGCTTACGGATAGTCCGCAGATCGCCGCCGCGCAGGCCGGCGTCGCCCGCGCTCAGGCCGCGGTTCGACGGGAATACGCCCAGCGGATTCCGAACATCGACACGCAGATGTCGGTGCAATACGACAACGCCACCCGGAATACGTTCGCCACGGTGCAGGCGGGCGTGCCGTTGCCGCTGTTCAATCGCAACCAAGGAAATATCCGCAGGACGGAAGCGGAACTGCTGGCGGCCCAAGAGAACGTGGAACGAGCCAAGCTCGACTTGCAGCGGCGGCTGGCGACCGTGTTCGAGCGGTACACGACCGCCCGCTATCAGGTCGAGAAATACAGCCGCGACATTTTGCCCAGCGCCAAAACCTCCCTCGATCTGGCCAACCAAGGCTATCGCGAAGGCGAATACAACTATCTCTTCCTGTTGACGGCCCAACGGACTTTCTTCCAAGCGAATCTGGTTTATTTGGACGCCCTTCGGGAGCTTCGCAGCGCCGCGACCGCGATCGAAGGCAATCTGTTGAGCGACAGTCTTCAGGAACAAGAAGCCGCCGCGGCCGATTGACTGTCGGCGAACACCGCTATAGTAAAAAAACGTTGAGACGTCGCGTCCACGCGTCATCAAGCAGCGAATTCGGGAAAGGCCAACGCGCCCCCTCGATCTAAGTAATTTCGCGTAACACCGGACGGCGGAGGCTGTCGCCCTTGCAAGCGGCATGGCGGACGATTTGACACGCCGCAACGCATCGGATACGCTGAGCGTTTTCGGCATCGTCGGAAATGCCATCTTATCCGACAAAACGGGAGCCCGCCCCCCATGCATCTTCAGTTGGTCGATTGGATCATCGTCGTCGCCTCCTTGTTGATTTGCTTTTTGCCCGCCCTGTTTTTCGGCAAACGGGCCGGCAAGGGGACCGCCGAGTTCTTCGCGTCGGGCCGATCCGTGCCGTGGTGGCTGGCCGGTCTTTCGATGGTGGCCACCACATTCGCCAGCGACACGCCCAATCTGGTGACCGACATCGTGCGTCGTCAAGGCGTGGCGGGCAACTGGTGTTGGTGGGCCTTCGTGTTGACCGGCGTGTTGACCGTGTTTTTCTACGCCGAGCTGTGGCGTCGCTCGGGCGTGATGACCGACTTGGAATTCTATGAAATCCGTTATTCGGGCAAGGCGGCCAGCGTGGTCCGCGGTTTTCGGGCCATCTACCTCGGATTCTTCTTCAATTGCATCATCATGGCCACGGTGAACTTGGCGGCCTGCAAGATCGCCGGCATTCTGTTCGGGTTTGAACGCTGGCAGACGTTGTTGTTCGTCGGCCTGCTGAACGTCGTGTTCGCCGCGCACTCGGGACTGTGGGGCGTGTTGGTGATCGACATGATCCAGTTCTTCATCAAGATGTCGGCGGTCATCGCGGCGGCCTATTTCGCGCTGCAACTGCCCGAGGTCGGCGGACTGCAAGGCATGGTGGAAAAACTATCCTCGCGCTCGGGCCCGGGCGGCATCAACTACCTGAACATGATGCCCGACTTCACCAACCACTGGGACATTGCCGTCGCGGTGTTCATTATGCCCATCGCGGTCCAGTGGTGGGCCGTGTGGTATCCCGGCTCCGAACCCGGCGGCGGCAGCTACATCGCGCAACGCATGCTGGCGTCCAAGTCGGAGCGAGACTCGCTGGGCAGCGTGCTGTTTTTCAACGTCGCCCACTTCTGCCTGCGTCCTTGGCCCTGGATTCTGGTGGGCCTCTGCTCGATTCTCGTATATCCCGAACTGAGCGACATCCAAAAAGCGTTTCCCCACCTCGATCCGACCCTGATCAACCACGACATCGCCTACCCGGCCATGTTGAAATTCTTGCCCGTCGGATGGATCGGCCTGATGGTCGCCGGACTGATCGCCGCCAATTCGTCGACGATCTTGACGCACCTGAACTGGGGCGCCTCGTACTTGGTCCACGACTTTTATCGCCGATTCCTCAATAAGACGGCGACCGAAAAGCACTACGTGGCCATCGGCCGTTGGGCCACCGTCGGCTTGTTCCTTTGCTCCGGCGCCCTGACGTTCGTATTGGGAAGCGCCAAGGACTGCTTCGATATCCTGTTGCAGGTCGGCGCCGGAACCGGCTTGCTCTATCTGTTGCGATGGTTCTGGTGGCGCATCAACGCCTGGTGCGAAATCGTCGCAATGCTCAGTTCGTTCGTCGCCTCGGTGGCGATCCTGATCATCAATCGCGCCGCGGCCGCCTCGTTGCCGGCTGTCGAGGCCGCAAAAGCCGCTCCGTTCATCTCGTCGCATGTCGCGCTGATCCTCACGATCATCCTGACGACGGCCTGCTGGGTGGCGGCGGCCTATCTGCTGCCGCAGACCGACGAAAAGACATTGATCGCGTTTTACCGAAAGGTGCGGCCCTTCGGCCCCGGCTGGAATCGCATCCAAAAACTCGCCCAACTCTCGCCCACGGAAGCCGTCGCGGCCGGCAACCTGAACATCCCCTTGGCCTTGACCGGATGGGTCTCCGGCTGCGTCACGATCTGGTCCTCGCTGTTCTGCATCGGCAACTGCCTTTACGGACGCATGGACTACGCTTGGGTTCTGGGCGGGTTCTTCGTGGTCAGCGGGACGGTGCTGATCTGCGTCGTCCAAAAGCTGTGGCGGAAGTAGTCGTCTTTTGAATCTTCTGGACCGAGGGACGACCCGTCCCGCGACGACGCCAAACCAAGAACGTTCGATTACCCGGCGGCCAGACGGCGTTCGACCTGACGGATGGCGTCGTCGACCGGCCAATAGCGCTCGGCCAAGTCCAACGTCCGGCCCGCGGCCATCCAGCCGTCGATCCGTTTTTGGGCCGACACCACGGTGCTGTGGCTGCGGTGGCCGAAGTAGCAGCCGATCTCGCTCAATGCGGCGCGCGTGTGCTTGCGGGCCAGCCACATGGCCAACATCCGCGGATGGCTGATCCGAGTCGCTTTCGCCTCCGACTGCAAACTGGCCGGCTCCAGCCCAAACACCTCGCAAACGGCCTTTTCGATGTCCGGCAACCGCACCACCCGGCCGTTCTGACGAATCAAATCGGCCAGCGACTCCTCGGCCATCGCCATGGAAATCGGACGCCCCAACGATTGGCCCACGGCCTTCAACCGGCAAAGCGCGCCCGACAGCTCCCGGGCGTGACCGGTGAATCGATTGGCCACGAACTGTTGCACTTCGACCGGCACATGCAGGCTCATGCGCCGCGCCATGTTGACAACGATTCCCAGCCGCGTGGCGTAGTCGGGCGATTCGATCCGGCAGACCAATCCGGCGCTAAGCCGCGTGGTCAACTCGGGCCCCAACTCGGCCAACTCGCCCGGCGAACGATCGGCCGAAAAAACCAATTGCCGCCCCTCGCGCAAAAATGCGTCGATCGTGTGGAGCAACTCGACCTGCGTGGCCCGCTTGCCGATGAAAAATTGCAAATCGTCGATCAACAACACCCCGACGCCGCGATACTTCCGCCGGAAATTGGGCAGCCCGCTGCCGCGCAGCGCCTCGAGAAACTGGCCCGTGAACTGCTCGGCCGAAAGATACAGCGCCGTCGAACGCGGACGCGACCGCCGCAAGGCCGACCAAATGCCCTCCAACAGATGCGTCTTGCCGACGCTCGTCGGACCGTGCAACACCAACGGCGTATGCTGACCCGGTTGACGCACGACCATTTCGGCCGACGTGATCGCCAACCGATTCGACTCGCCCGCCACGAAGTCATTCAAGCAGGCAAAGCGACGGCGTTCTGTCGCGGGAACCTCGGCAATCGGCGCGGTCTGCGAATCCTGCGACGTTGGCGTCGCCAAACGCAAAACCGGTTTTGCGGCTTTGGGCGATTCGGAGACTGCGGAAGCCTTGGTCATCGCGTGGGTGTCGTCTGCGGAGGATGTGGTTGTCGTGTCGAGTTGAAACTGAATCGTCGGGCAATCGCCGAACACTTCGCGGCAGGCGGTTTCGATGTGCCTGCGAAAGTTCGCGACAATCCACTCCAGGAAAAACTGACTGGGCGCGCCGACCCGCAACGACTGACCGTCGTAGTCCAAACGCGTGTTCGCGCCGAACCACAAGTCAAATCGACGTTGTCCGACCCTGTCGGCCAGCGCGGTGCGCAAAGCCGACACGATTTCCCTATCGTCCCTGGTCACTTCCGATGCGTCCTCGCCGCTTCCAAGCCTTCTCGTTTCATGACAAGCGAAGACTTGATTCTAGCGACGCTAGCAACGCTGTCAAACTGTCCGCGACCCGTGGGCGGCAAGTTTTTTTGGCATCGGAATTTCTCTCGGCAAAATCATCGGAAAATCGAGTGAACTCCCACGTCCTTGCCAGCCGAAAATAATTGTTTCACCGCGTGGCGGCAAGTGGAAAACCTGTTGAGACCGGGCGTGCCAATCCGCGGCAAACTCGCAAAAACCACGTTGCCTCGCGTTTTTCAAAACCGACCGTCTCCCGCCACCTGACATCGGCCGTTGAGACTTCTTTGTAAACTGGTTTTTCTCTTTTCCATTTCACCCATCCTCGCTCTTTCAACATCCCAGGAATGCTGTCGCCAACCTGCCAAAATGACAGACTTGTGCCGGTTTTTCTGCGAAAATGCCGCGTGCGAGTTGCTTTTCACGTGACGTAACCTAGCAACAAATATCAGGTTGCGCATTTTTTGGTCTGTCCGTCCCACTGCGGCACGCCCTTTGCTTCCCTGAGTTATCCTTTACAGAGGGTGCCAAAACCCTCATGGATTTGAGAAAAGGAGAGCCATCGCTATGTCTTCAGGTGAAAAGATTATCGGAATCGACCTCGGCACCACCAACTCGGTCGTCGCCGTGATGGAAGGCAAAGACGTGAAAGTGATCCCCAACGCCGAGGGGAACCGGTTAACGCCCAGCGTCGTCGCGTTTACCGACAAGGGCGAAACCGTGGTCGGCGAGCCGGCTCGACGCCAGGCTGTGACCAACCCCACGAGAACCGTCTATTCGATCAAACGTTTTATGGGCCGCCGCCACAACGAAGTGGCCAGCGAAGAAAAGATCGTGCCCTATAAGGTCGTCGGCGGGCCGGAAGATTATGTCAAAGTGGACGTCAACGGTCACGACTACACCCCGCCGGAGATCTCCGCCTTCACGTTGCGGAAACTCAAGGAGGCGGCCGAGGCCTACTTGGGCCACAAAGTCAACAAAGCCGTCATCACCGTCCCGGCTTACTTCAACGACGCCCAGCGTCAGGCCACGAAAGACGCCGGACAGATCGCCGGCCTGGAAGTCGCGCGAATCATCAACGAACCGACCGCCGCGTCGTTGGCCTACGGTTTGGACAAGAAGAAAAACGAAAAGATCGTCGTCTTCGACCTCGGCGGCGGCACGTTCGACGTGTCCGTCCTCGAAGTGGCCGACGGCGTGTTCCGCGTGATCAGCACCAACGGCGACACCCACTTGGGCGGCGACGACTTCGACCAGTGTCTGATCAACTACGTGGCCGATGAGTTCCAGAAGCAATACGGCATCGACCTGCGCAAGGACACCATGGCCTTGCAACGGCTGCAAGAAGCCTGCGAAAAGGCCAAGAAAGAGCTCAGCTCGGCCCAATCGACCGACATCAATCTGCCGTTCATCACGGCCGACGCCAGCGGTCCGAAACACTTGCAGATGACCATCACCCGGGCCAAGCTCGAGCAGTTGATCGACCACTTGATCGACCGCACCCGAGGCCCCGTCCAGCAAGCCATGCGCGACGCCAAATTGACGCCGAAGGACATCGACGAGGTGGTGTTGGTCGGCGGTTCGACCCGCGTGCCCAAGGTGCAACAGGCCGTCAAGGATTTGTTTGACGGCAAAGAGCCCCACAAGGGCGTCAACCCCGACGAAGTCGTGGCCGTAGGCGCCGCGATTCAGGGCGGCGTGCTGTCCGGCGAGGTCCATGACGTGTTGCTCTTGGACGTCACTCCGCTGTCCTTGGGCATCGAAACCCTCGGCGGCATCATGACTCGTCTGGTCGACAAGAACACGACCATCCCGACCGAGCGGAAGCAAATCTTCAGCACGGCCGACGACAACCAGACGGCCGTCACCGTGAAGGTTTATCAGGGCGAACGTCAGATGGCGGCCGACAACCGGCTGCTGGGCATGTTCAACCTGGAAGGCATTCCGCCCGCGCCGCGCGGCATGCCGCAGATCGAGGTGAAGTTCGACATCGACGCCAACGGCATTTTGAATGTCTCGGCGAAGGACCTCGGCACGAGCAAGGAACAAACCGTGCGGATCGAGCAGTCGAGCGGCATCTCCGACGATGAAATCGAGAAGATGCGCAAGGACGCCGACTCGCATGCCGACGAGGACAAACGCAAACGAGAGCTGGCCGAACAACGCAATCAGGCCGATTCGATGTGCTGGCAGCTCGAAAAGCTGCTGAAAGAGCACGACGCGAAGCTGGGCGCCGCCGACAAGGAAGCGGTCAGCAAGGCGATCGCAAAGACCCGCGAGGCGGCCAAGTCGGACGACGTCGAGCAGATCAAGGCGGCGGTCCACGAATTGGAGCAGGCCTCGCACGCGTTGAGCAAGTCGCTCTACGAGAAGGCCGGCGCGCAGCAAGCGCCCGGCGCGGCGCCCGGCGCGCAGCCCAGCAGCGGCGGAAGTTCCACCCCATCGGGCAGCGGCGGCGACGATGAAGCGATCGACGCCGAGTTCGAGGTGAAAGAGTAAAGCTCGCCCGGCCCCCTCTCCCTTTTGGGAGAGGGCCATGTGCGTTGTGGTCCCCTCTCCCACCGGGAGAGGGCTAGGGTGAGGGCCGTGGCTTGGGAGAGATCATGCTCGATCGCCATTACACATCGAAGCACATGATCCACCGCGCGAGAAACTTGCGTCAGACACAAACGCCGCCCGAAGAACTGTTATGGCTCGCGCTGCGCAACGGCCAAATCGGCGGATTGAAGTTTCGCCGCCAATATCCGATTGGACCGTATGTGGCTGACTTCTACTGTCATCGTGTTGGTCTTGTGGTAGAAGTCGACGGCATGAGCCACGATGACAGAATATTGCAGGATGCGGAAAAGACGAAGTTTATCGAAGCGCAGAATCTTCGCATTCTTCGTGTGACCAATGAAGATGTAATGTGCGACCTCGATGCGGTCACGCGGGAGATTGCACGGCTTGGCGGCGTGCCGTGGGATTGAAAAATGTCCGGTCCCCTCTCCCAAAGAGAAAGGGTTAGGGTGAGGGCGAATTGCCAACGAAAGCACAATTTGCCGTACAAGGAATGGTGAATCAGAATGGTCGGCTCCCTACGTACCGAAGCTTTCTTCCAACGGCTCAAAACCGAACATCAAGACTGGCTTTCAACCTTCCATCCGCAGTACCGGACGAATTGGGAAAAGTTGATAAATGCGGACGAAGAGGCAGCCCTTGCAGAAGCCCGAATACGGCAACTTTTGCAGGGGCATGGGATCGCTGTGGAACCGAATGAAGATTTGACAGGAGCCATGCCATCGCCCGATTTTCGTTGTAATGTAGACCATTATAAATTCTATGTTGAGGTCACTTGTATTCCGATTGCTGTGGCTGCTGAAAAGACAGGCATCCCCTACGAACCACCGGAAAGTTTCTTGATCCGTCCGTTAAACGATGCTGTTTTTGCAAAGTGCTGTGAGAAAGCACCGCAGTGCAAAAATCTTGATGCCCCTGCCCTCGTGGCAATCGGAACGTTTCATGAGGCGGCAGCTACATGCACTTTCACAAAAAAACAGCTTAACTGGATTCTGACAGGCGAGCCGAAGATTGGCCAGATGATCAATTCTAAGACCGGGAAGCTTGGCGACACTCGCCGGATTACGAAATTACAAAACACAACATTTCTGGATCCACATCGGGAAAATTGGTTGGCGCGGCGTTCAATCTCCGGAGTGTTACTGTGCGGTCTTGCACCAGAGGATTCCCTAGCTATCGGCGCCCTGCATCCAAATCCAGCCCGTCCGTTCGATCCGGCGATTCTACCACAAGTTGAATTTGCTCAAGTTGTCGTAAATCAAACATCCAGGCAACTGCGAGTCGATTGGCCCAAAGAGAACGATGAATATGCGGCATGAAGTGTGGATTGGAGAAAGCATAGCGGGTGAGCCATTCAGCCCTCACCCTAGCCCTCTCCCGGCGGGAGAGGGGACCAGACATCGGCCCTCTCGGAAGAAAGTGGGGACTTAATAATTATGGCATTTCGATTCGATAAACTCACGCTGAAAGCGCAAGAAGCCGTGACTCGGGCGCAGGAGCTGGCCGCCGATCGCGGTCATGCTCAGATCGACCCGCTGCATCTGCTGGCGGCGCTGTGTTCCGAGGCCGACGGCGTCATTGGACCGATTTTTGAGCGAATCGGCGTCAATCGCGGGCAGCTCGACAAGATCATTCAGTCGGAGTTGGGCCATTTCGCCCACGTCTCGGGCGGGGCTCCGCCTCAGCCTAGCAACGAGTTGCATCGCGTGTTGGAAACTTCGCAACGTGAAGCCGACGCGATGAAAGACGAGTTCGTCTCGACCGAGCATCTGTTGTTGGCGCTGGCCAAGGTCGACTCGAAGGCCAAAAACGTCTTGAAGCTGAACGCCGTCACCGACAAGGACATTTTGAAGGTGTTGCAGACGGTGCGCGGCAGCACGCGAGTGACCGATCAATCGCCCGAGGACAAGTTTCAGGCGTTGCAACGTTACGGCATCGACCTGGTCGACCGCGCTCGGCAAGGCAAACTCGATCCGGTGATCGGCCGCGATCAGGAAATCCGCCGGGTCATGCAGGTGCTTTCGCGGCGGACGAAGAACAATCCGGTGCTGATCGGCGAGCCGGGCGTCGGCAAAACCGCCATCGCCGAAGGGCTCGCGCTGCGCATCGTCGAGGCCGACGTGCCCGAGAGCCTGAAAAATCGCCGCCTGATCGCGCTCGACATGGGCTCGCTGGTGGCCGGCACGAAGTTTCGCGGCGAGTTCGAGGAGCGGCTCAAGGCCGTGCTGCGCGAAGTGACCGACGCCGGCAACGTGATTCTCTTTATCGACGAATTGCACACGGTGGTAGGCGCCGGACGCGCGGAGGGAGGCAGCGACGCCGCCAACCTGTTGAAGCCCGCGTTGGCCCGAGGCGAGCTGCGCTGCATCGGCGCAACGACGTTGGACGAGTATCGCAAATACATCGAAAAAGACGCCGCCTTGGAGCGACGTTTTCAGCCGGTCATGGTCGGCGAGCCATCGGTCGAAGACACGATCGCCATTTTGCGCGGACTGAAACCGCGTTACGAGGCCCATCACAAAGGCGTGCGTATCAAGGACTCGGCGCTGGTGGCCGCGGCCAACCTGTCGCATCGCTACATCGCCGACCGATTCCTGCCCGACAAGGCCATCGACCTGATGGACGAGGCCACAAGCCGCTTGGCGATGGAATTGGAAAGCGTGCCGGGCGAGATCGACCAGGTGCAGCGACGGCTGGTCCAATTGGAGCTGGCCGATCGTCAGTTGGCCGACGAGACCGAAGAACACGCCAAGCAGCGCCGCCAAGAGGTGCAGGACGAGATGACCGAGCTTCGCAAGAAGCTGGCCGATCTGCGCCGCCAATGGGAATTCGAGAAGAGCGGGATGGGCGACGTTCAACAGATTCGCAAGCGGCTGATGGACGTCGAGTTGCAAAGCAACCAGTTGTCCGCGGTGATTAAAGAGAAACAGTCAACCGGTCAGATTGTCCGCGAAGAAGATTATCAAAAACTGTATGAGTTGGACCAGCAGCATAAAAAACTGGCCAAGCAGTTGGAGGGCATCGAGTCGGACGACAAACCGGCGACCAACGGCGTGCGACGTCTGTTGCGTCAAGAGGTCGGGCCGGAAGAAATCGCCGAGGTCGTCAGCGCGTGGACCGGCATCCCAATTTCCCGCATGATGGAAACCGAACGGGCCAAGCTGCTGGTGTTGGAAGACCGCATCCATCAGCGGTTGGTCGGCCAGGACGAGGCGGTCGAGGCCGTGGCCAACGCGGTGCGTCGCAATCGCTCGGGCCTGCAAGACCCGGACCGACCGATCGGTTCGTTCATTTTCCTTGGTCCGACCGGCGTCGGCAAGACCGAACTGTGCAAGGCGCTGGCCGAAGTGATGTTCGACAGCGAAGACGCCATGATCCGGCTCGACATGAGCGAGTTCATGGAGCGGCACACGGTGAGCCGATTGATCGGCGCCCCGCCGGGCTATGTCGGTTACGAAGAGGGCGGCGCGCTGACCGAGGCGGTTCGCCGGCGTCCTTATTGCGTCATTCTGCTCGACGAAATCGAAAAGGCCCACCGCGACGTCTTCAATATTCTACTGCAAGTGTTGGACGACGGGCGGCTCACGGACAACCAGGGCCACACGGTCGATTTCACCAATACGATCGTCGTGATGACCAGCAACATCGGCAGCCAAGTGATCCAGGAAATCACGAAGGAAGGCGGCAGCGAGCAGCAGATGCGCGACGCGGCGATGGAAACGCTTCAAACGCGATTCCTGCCGGAGTTTTTGAACCGAGTCGACGAGATCATGATCTTCCATCCGCTGGGTCCGGACCAGATCCGCAAGATCGTCGATCTGCAACTTGCCAGACTCTCCACGCAATTGCAGGAGAAGGGCATCGAGCTGGACGTGACCAACGCGGCCCGCAGCGCAATCGCCACGGAAGGGTACGATCCCACGTACGGCGCTCGCCCGCTGAAGCGCGTGATCCAGCAGAAGGTCCAAAATCCGTTGGCCGTGGCGCTGTTGGAGCGAGAGTTCCCGGAAGGCAGCCGCGTCAAGATCGACTACCGCGACGGCGAGTTTACGTTCGAGCGGAGCGAGTAACGCGTGTTTTTGGACCCGAGTCGCTGTTCAAAACCATTGCGCCGCCGACGGACGCCTCAGGCCCGCCGGCGGCGCAGGGTCATGACAAAACCGTTCTTTGGTTAGGCGATTGTCGCCACTCCCATCACAACTTCGCAGAGATGAGCCGCGACGCAACGTCCTTCTTTTTTCGCCAAACGTAGGTCGCCAAGCCCGCCAAACCGATCACCAGCATCACGATGGCGCCGGGCTCCGGAGCCGCGGTGACCGTGACGGTGCCACTTACCGAATCCACGCTGATCGTGTAATTGTGGCCCGACGGATGCGTGCCTAAAACCAAGCCATTGTCGATGATCGACGAGGCATTGGAGAAGATCACGTAATCGCCGCCTGGCAACGTTCCGCTGCACGTGATGTTGATCGTGCCGTCGAGCACCAAATCACGGCCGGTTCCGCTGAACGCGATCCGATCACACGAACCGCTCGTCGTGCCGAAATCGAAATCCAGCACGCTGGTCGAGTTGAGCGACAGATCGCCGGCCAGCGTAAGAGTGCCGATCCCGCCGTCGCCCGGCGAAAAGTGGCAGCTTCCGGTGCCTGCCGTGACGTCGTTGGAGTACGTGCCCGTGCCGCCCAAGGTGCCGCTCGTGAAAGTGAGCGCCCGATTCACCGCCACCGACGAATCCTGAATCAACGCGCCTCCGCTGAGCGTGATGCTGCTCGTGCTGTTGATCGAGCCCGAGCCGCTCAAGCACAACGTGCCGCCGGTGATGGTCGTATCGCCGCTGTACGTGTTCGAGCCGGTTAAGGTCAACATGCCTTCGCCGTACTTCTTGAAGTCGCCGTTGGCGCCGCTGATCGCGCCGCTATAGGTCTGGGCGTACTTGTTGTCGAAAGCCAACAAGGCGCCGCTCGAGACGGCGAAGTTTCCGGCGACCGATCCGTTCGAGCTGCCGTTGCCTAGCTGCAGCTTGCCGTCCAGGACCCTGGTCGTGCCGGAATACGTGTTCGTGCCCAGCAACGTCAACGTCCCATTGCCATTTTTCGACAAGGTGCCCGTCGTTCCGGTGATCACGCCGTTGAAGGTCTGCGTCGCTGCGTTGTTGAAGAGCAACGTGGCGGTGCTGCCGATGGCGATCGTTCCCGTATACACGCCGTTCGTAGCGCCGTCGCCCAGTTGCAGCGTGCTGCTGCTGATCGACGTCGTACCGCTCAAGGTGCTCGTTCCCGCATAGGTGAGCGTGCCGCCGCCCGCTACGACGACTGAGCCGGCCCCGGAAATCGCATTGCTCAACGCGTACGAGTCCGAACGATTGAGTTTCAGGATCGCACCGCTGCTGACGGCGATGTTTCCTGTGCCGATGGTCCCGCTCGTCGCGCCGGCGCCAATTTGCAGCGTGCCGCCGCCGACCGTCGTCGTTCCCGTGTAGTTGTTCGCCCCGGTCAGCGTGAGCGTGCCCGTGCTGAGCTTACTCAACGACCCGGCGCCCGTGATCGTGTTGGCAATGACATAGGCGTTCGACCGATTGAACGCCAGGGTCGCTCCGCTTTCGACGGTGATCGCGCCCGAGCTGAGCGAGCCGGTCGTGCCGCCATTGCCGATCTGCAACGTGCCGCTGGCGACCGTCGTCGTGCCGGTGAAGGTGTTCGCTCCCGTCAGGGTCAGGACGGCGTTGCCATTCATTTTCAGATCGCCAGTGCCGCTGATAACGCCGCCGTACGTCTGATCGGTAGAATTATCGAAGGCCAACAGGGCGGTGGTCTCAATGTCTCCGGCGACGGAGCCGTTGGTTGAACCGTTGCCCAACTGCAGCTTGCCGCCGTTGACATACGTCTTGCCGGTATAGGTCTTCGCGCCGGTGAACGTCAAGGTGCCGGCGCCCTTCTTGGTCACGGCGCCCTCGCCGGTGATCGAGCCGCTGAAAGACTGCGTGCTTGCATTGTTGAACACCAAGGAAGTGCCGCTGACGGTGGCGATGTTTCCTGCGACCGAGCCGTTGGTCGTGCCGTCGCCCAACTGCAACGTGCCGGCGCTGAGGGTGGTGTCGCCGGTGTAGGTGTTCGCCGCGGTCATGGTCAACGTGCCGCTGCCGGTTTTGGTGAGGCCGCCGTCGCCGCTGATCGTGCCAGCAACGGTGGCGTTAAAGCCCGAATCGGTTTCGATCGTGCCGCCGCTGCTGCCCAGCGTGACTCCACGGTTGGCGGCCAACGTCGTCGACGATGGCGTCAACGAAGCGGTGGCCGACGCGCTGCCGCTGTCGAAGGTGACGGTCGGCGCCGAGGTGTAGCCGTAGCCCGAGCCGGCCGGCAATACCGCGCCGTTGATCTTGACGGACTTCACCGAGCCCCATATCTGACCACCCGCCGAATTCGAACCATTGACGACCCACATCAGCGGAGTCTCGGTATAGCCTGAGCCCGGATTGGTGACGGTTACGCCGGTAATGGTGTACACAGTCGTCGTTCCAACCATAGCTGTCGTATACGTGAGCGAGCCCGTCGCCGTCACGCCGCCGGGCATGTCTGGAGTGGAAAAAATGACGTCGGGCAACGCCACCCAGTCCCCCAGGTGACTAGGTGCGGAACTGTTGAAAGTGAATGCGGTGGAATCCACGCCGCAAGAGACCGCGACCGGAGCCCCTTCGCCGCCACCGCCCGAAAGCGAGGCCGTCGGCATCGCGGTCGCACTGTACGTGCCGCCCGTGTTGACCAACGTGATGTTTGAAACGCCTCGCGCAAGACGCAACGTGCCGCCGTTGAGGGTTAACTGATCCGATACCGCGCTGGCCGGCGCGGCACCCAACGCCGAATCTTGCGTAATCACCAACGTGCCTTCGCTGACGACGGCTTTGCCCGTATATCCTGGGCTGCTGCACGTCAACCCCACCGTACCATTGGTTAACTTCGTCAGGGTGCCGTTGCCGCCCAAACTCGCGCCAAACACGCCGTCTTTAAGCGTGTAGCGGTAGCCCGTCACCGTGCCCGAGCCCGTCACCGTCATCGTGCCGGAACTGCCCACGCAAGCGTGGGCAATCGTGCCGGCGCTCAAGATCACGTCCCCGTTGGTCGTCAAAGAGCTGCCCGTCTCAAGGACTGCATTGGCCCCGTAGACCTTAATGTCGCCGGTTCCCAGGGCGTTGGAACTGCGGGCCGTCAACGTGCCCTCCGTGATAAACGTGTCGCCGGTGAAACCGCTGTTGTCGCCGCCAAGAATCTGTCGGCCAGCCCCTTCCTTCGTCAAGCTGCCGCTCCCCGTGATAAGTCCGAAATAGTTTCGGCTTCGGGTCGTGCAGTTGTCGCCTCCGATCGTCAGATTGGCGCCCGTCTCGATTTGCACAGTGCCGTTGCACGTCGGCATCAGACTGCTGCTGACCAACGAACCGACTTTCTCGTTCTCGGCGACTACCAGCACCGCCGCGATCCCGCTAGGCCGGTCGAAGGCTACAACGCTTGCGTCGGGAATCGCTAGACCGCCTTGGACGCGGAGCACGCCGCGGGAGATTTCGGTCGAGCCGCGATAGTCGTTATTGCCGGCCAGCGTCAAGGTTCCGCCCGTCGCTCCGTCGGTCGTCTTCGAAACGGACCAGGCCGTGGTGCCGCCGGTGATGTTGCCGTTGACGATAATTTCATCGCCAGGGCCGTTGTCGCTGAAAACCAGTTGGCCATAGTCGTCCGACCAATATCCAACCGGGTCCAAGGTGATATTGCCGTTGATGGTCAAACGTCCGTCGGCGCAAGTAATCCAGGTGCTGTGGGTTCCATCCGTGAGCGACATATCGCCGTTCCACGTATTGGTGCCGGTCACGTTGCGCAACGCGCCTCGATTCGTATAGCCGCGGCCGGCCAAGTTCACTTTCTCACTAATGGCGCCGCCGTTCATATTCAAGTACAGTGATGCTCCATTGGCGACATTCGTGCTGCCACTAGTGCTGCCCAAGGCGGTTGATTTTTCCAGTTGCAAAATGCCCGAGCTGACCGTCGTCAGTCCGGTATAGGTGTTGGAGGTCGTGCCGCCAAGGCGCAACATCCCAGAGCCGCCTTGATGGACCAACGTTCCCGTTCCGGTGAGTTGGCCTGTGTAGGCAATACTAGCCGTGCCGGTGGCAACCACCAAATTACTGTTGTTGGCGATGTTGCCGGCCATCGTCGCGGTGGTTGAACCGTCTCCGAACTGCACGGTGCCGTTGTTGATCGTGGTTCCGCCGGTGTGGGTGGTCGCGCCGGTGATCATCAGCGTTCCGGAACCGTCTTTGGTCAGGGAGCCCGCCCCCCAAACCTTACCGATCGTCGTTTGGCCCGCACCGCCCACCGTCAAGGCGTAACCGGCCGTACCGGTGGTGACGGTGCCAATGGTCAAACCTCGCGTGGTTGTATCGCAATTGATTCGGGAATCGCTACCCAACGTGACCAGACCATTGACCGTGGCGTCGTAGTTGTAAGAGCTCAGAACGTCGGTGCAAAGGGCCCCATTGTCGCCATAGCCTGATCCGTTGATCGTCAACGCCTCATTCAGAACCGCTCCGCCCGCTGAGCTGCTGCCGATCGCCAGCGAACCGCCGTTGCTGACCGTCGAACCCGTCGTCGTACCGCCGAGTCCATTCGTAACTCGCATCGCCAGCGTGCCCGCACCAATCGTCGTCGTCCCGGTGTACGTGTTCGCACAATTCAATATCAACAGCCCGTCGCCGGCTTTCGCAAAGCCCGCGGTGCCCGCCAAAACTGTGCTGATGGTGGCCGTTCCGCCGCCGATCGTGAAGGTCGACGTGCTGCCCGAGGTGAGGTACAAATTTTTGTTCGCCCCGCCGCCAATAATGCAGCCGCTGATGTTGAACGTCACATCATGAACCATCGGCGGCGCGGTCGAAGACACCGAGACCGTAGAAGCAACCGTTTCAAATACTGCATCGTTGTTATTCGTCCATGTGGACGTTCCCGCAGTGCCCGAAACTGGGCTCCAATGGAGTTCCCCCGCCGTGCTCGTGGTTCCCCACGTCCCACTGGGATACGACCAATACTGGGTAGCAGCTTCCGCCGAACCAGCAACCAGCGTCATCGCGGAGGCGACCAACGCCCACGAGAACGGACGCCATCCACGCAAGTTTCTTGCGAGACCCATGGCACACTCCTTATAAAGAAAAGATGTGAGGCTACAGAGAAGTTTTTCTACCCCACGAATTCGTCGAAGGTCGACCCAACAACCCTCACGACGCCCGGAGTATGGGCGAGGTCAAGAAAAAACACCATGGACGGAATGACAATGTTTTGTGTGTGGCGATCATCGCGTTCGACGCGCAATTTTCCGTCGACGTCGCGCCGATCACGACACCCCAAGAAGGAATTACCACGACCGTGGAGGAAGCAACGACCGATCGCTCTTACGGTTTTTGTTGCTTCGGCCCTTTGGGCTTCGACCGATGCCGCCCGCGTTCGGATCGGGTGGCGTGATGGATTTCGGCTTCGGTCAGCGGCTTGCCGATTTGACTGCGCATCTGTTCGATGCGGTCGCGGATCGCTGCGGCCCGCTCAAACTCGAGCTCGTCGGCGGCCGACATCATTTCGGCCTCCAGCTCGGCGAGATATTCTTCCGTGATGTATTGTTTTTCCTCGCCGCGTCCGACCATCGCGTTCGAGGCGGCGTGAGCCTCCACTTCCGCCTCAATGCCCGTCCGGATGCTTTTGCGGATCGTCTCGGGCGTAATGCCGTGCGCCTCGTTATATTGCCGCTGCATAGCGCGGCGACGGTCCGTTTCCTCGATCGCCCGCTGCATCGAGTCGGTTACTTTATCGGCGTACAGCATCACTTTGGCGTTCACGTTGCGGGCCGAACGGCCGATCGTCTGCATCAGCGACGTTTCGCTCCGCAAAAAGCCTTCTTTGTCGGCGTCCAAAATGGCCACCAACGACACCTCGGGCAGATCGAGCCCTTCGCGCAGCAGATTGACGCCCACCAGCACGTCAAACTGGCCCAAGCGAAGGTCGCGCAACAGTTCGACCCGCTCGAAGGCGTCCAGATCGCTGTGCAGCCACTTGCAACGGACGTTTTGCTTGGTGAAGTACGCCGCCAGGTCTTCGGCCAATCGTTTGGTGAGCGTCGTGACCAGCACCCGTTCGCCGACCGCCGCCCGATTGCGGATCTCTTGAAGCAAATGCGGGACTTGAGAGCGAGCAGGAGCTACCTCGATCTCTGGGTCCAAAAGCCCCGTTGGACGGATCACCTGTTCGACCACGCGCCCATCGGTTTTCTCCAACTCGTACGGCCCGGGCGTCGCGGACACAAAAATCACCTGCCGCGCCCGCTCCTCCCATTCCTCAAAACGCAACGGTCGATTGTCCAACGCGCTGGGCAACCGGAAGCCGTGTTCAACCAACGTCACCTTGCGGTTGTGGTCGCCGGCGTACATGCCGCGGATCTGCGGAACGCTGACGTGCGACTCGTCGACGAACAGCAGGTAATCGTCGGGAAAGAAACTGAACAGCGTGTCGGGCGGTGAGCCGGGCGCGCGGCCGGACAGCGGGCGGCTGTAGTTCTCGATGCCCGGACAATAGCCCACCTCCTGAAGCATCTCGATGTCGAACCGCGTTCGAGCGCTCAATCGCTGGGCCTCCAGCAGCTTGCCCTCGTCCTTGAACTGCTTAAGCCGGTCGTTTAGCTCTTTTTTGATCTCGGCGACCGCGCCCTCGATGCGTTCTTCGGGCAGCACGAAGTGTTTCGAGGGATAAATAAACAACCGTTCGGGCCGCTCAATCAACTCGCCGCTGGTGGGATTGATGACCGAAAGCTGCTCGACTTCGTCGCCCCAAAACTCGACGCGAAATGCCTGTTGTTCGTAGGTTGGCCAGATTTCCACACAATCGCCGCGGACGCGGAACTTGCCCGGCTGAAACTCGATGTCGTTCCGCTCGTATTGGATGTCGACCAGCTTCGAGAGCACCTGATCGCGGTCGACCGTTTGGCCGACGGCCAGCCCGACCATCATCGAGCGGTAATCCTCGGGCGAGCCGAGTCCGTAAATGCACGAGACGCTGGTCACGACAATCACGTCGGGGCGGCTCACCAGGGCGCTGGTCGCGGCCAGCCGCAGCCGCTCGATCTGCTGGTTGATCGCGGCGTCTTTTTCGATGTAAATGTCGCGTTGGGGGATGTACGCCTCGGGCTGGTAGTAATCGTAGTAGCTGACGAAATAATGAACGGCGTTATGCGGAAAAAACTCTTTGAACTCGGAGTACAACTGGGCGGCCAGCGTTTTGTTGTGCGACAAGACCAACGTGGGCCGCTGGACCTGCTGGATCACGTTGGCCATCGTGAACGTCTTGCCCGAGCCGGTCACGCCCATCAGGACCTGGTGCTTTTCGCGGCGATAGAGTCCCTCGACCAGCGCGCGGATGGCCTGTGGTTGATCGCCGGCGGGTTCAAAGGGTGCAACCAGTTGGAACATGGCTCAAGATTCGCTTACCAATTCAACTCGGCGGCCTCTTCCCAGTGTTCGTACAACTGCTGGAGGATCGCCTGTTCTTGTTCGATCTGACGATGGATGTCGCGGACCCGGTCGCCGTCGCGCACCACATGCGGCTCGGCCAACTCCCGCTGCAATCCCTCGACGCACGTTTCCCGCTCGAAAATTTCGCTCTCGATGTCGGACACCTTGCGATAGGGGAATCGTCGCTTTGACGCCGCGATCTTAGGTTTTTTGGACGTTTTGGCGGGGCAGGGCGGTTCTTTCTCACAACCGCCGTCCGAATCCGCGGCATTTTCGTCGATGGGCCCCGCCCCTCGACCCAGCAACCTCTGATAGCGATCGTAGTCGCCTTCGATGATTTTGGCCTGCCCGGGCTCGATCACCAGCAGATGGTCGGCCACGCGATTGACGAAATAACGATCGTGGCTCACAAACAGCACCGTGCCGTCGAACTGTTTCAGCGCGGTCTCCAGCGCGTCGCGGGCCCAAAGGTCCAAGTGGTTGGTCGGCTCGTCGAGCACCAGGAAATTGGCCTCTTCGGCCGCCAATCGGGCCAACGCCGCGCGGCATCGCTCGCCGCCGCTGAGCCGATCGACTTGCTGCATGGCCACGTCGCCCGTCAGCCCAAAACGGGCCAGCAAGCTGCGTCGCTGCTGTTGGTTCCATTTCAAAGGTTCGTTGCGCGGCCGCACGGCGTCGACCACCAAATCGTTGTTCGCCAGGCCGGCCAATTGCTGGTCGAAATAGCCGATCGTGACGCTGGCGCCCAGCGAGACTTGTCCCTGGTCCGGCTCCAGCAGGCCCAACAAGCACCGCAGCAACGTGGTCTTGCCGCAGCCGTTGGGGCCCAACAACGCCCAGCGCTGCCCGCGAAGGACGTCGAGCGAAACGTCTTGAAACAACGGCCGCTCGAAGGACTTCGCCACCCGCTCGGCCCGAAGGACGATGTCGCCGCTGCGCGTGGTCGGCGGAAATCGCATCGGCGGCGCGGCGATCTCTCGCGGCCGAGTCACCAACTCCATCCGCTCCAACTTCTTGCGGCGATCCTCGGCCTGGGCGTGTTTCTGGCCGTACTGATTGCGCCGGATGAACTCCCTGGTTTTTTCGATCTCGATCTGTTGTTTTTCGTAGGTGCGGCGTTGGACCAAAAGCCGGTCGGCCTTTTGACGCCAATAGGCCGAAAAATTGCCGGTGTAGGAATCGACCGTGCCGTCGAACAGTTCGAGCGTCCGATTGGTCACGCGATCGAGAAAGTAGCGATCGTGGCTCACGACGACGATCGCCGCGGAGCTTTCCAACAAGAAACCCTCGAGCCACTCGGTGGCCTCGATGTCCAGGTGGTTGCTCGGTTCGTCGAGGATCATCAGATTCGGCTCGGCCAGCAACAGTTTGGCCAGCATCAGGCGGTTTTGTTCGCCGCCGCTGAGCGAGGCGACCGGCTGATCGAAACTTTCGCGGCGGAACCGCAGTCCGTCCAACACCCGCTCGATCCGATGGTCCAGATTGTAGGCGTCCTGCTGCTGGAGCTCGTGTTGGAGGTGGTCGTATCGAGCGGCCAGCCGGCGTTGTTCCGCCGGATCGGCGGCTTCGGCCATCTGCGAGGCCACGTCGAGCGTCTCGCGTTGCAGGGCCACGAGGTCGGCCAACGCGCCGCGGGCCTCGTCGTGCAACGTGCGGTCGGCCTCGAACCGCGGCTGCTGCTCCAGGTAGCCAAGATGCGCGGTGGGATGCAGCGCGTACGAACCGGCCTCGGGCTCTTCGCAGCCGGCAATGATGCGCAGCAGCGTGGTTTTTCCGCTGCCGTTGGAACCGACCAGTCCGATGCGATCGCCGGGCCGCACTTCGAACGTCGCGCCGTTGAGGACCGGCTCCGGCCCAAAGCGTTTCTTGATGTCAACGACGTCCAGTAAGATCATGCAAATAGAATGCTTCGTTCACCACGAAAAGAAAGGGGGGGGCGTGGGGCCGGGGGCGAGGGACGAGGGAAAGATCGAACATCGTCGTCTTTCTTCGGACCTCCGCCTTCGATCCTCCGCCCCCCTTTCCGTTCAGACGATCAGGACTTCTCGTACGGCTTGTACACGCCGGGAACCGGCACCGGATAGTTGCCATCCTTGTCGGGCATGGCGGGCGGATCGGCGTCGAAGGCGAACTTCTTGGGCATTTCGTCCGGGCCATAAGCCACGGCGTCGTCCCAATTCACCTCCTGACCGGAATAGGTCGCCATGCGGCCCAAGACGCCCGTCATCGTGCTCGTCGCCGCGACCCAGCCGTCGTTGAGCTTCTCGCCGTTGCGGATGGCGTTGATCAGATCGACGTGCTCTTGCTTGTAGCCGTCGCTGCCGTTGCCGGGCAATTCCTTTTGGCCCTTCGTGCCGTGCACAAATTGGGTCATGCTGTTCCATACGTTCGGCTGCTGGCGACACTGGCTGTACAGCTTCGTGCCGTCTTTGTAGGTGAACTCGACAAAGTGGTTGTCGTAAATCTGGCCGACGCCGCGGTTGTCGCGGATGTGACAACTGCCCATGCCGTTGGCCTTCACCGGATGGTCGCCCTTGACCCAATTGCAGACGTCCAGGTTGTGGACATGTTGCTCGACGATATGGTCGCCGCAAAGCCAGACGAAATGGTACCAGTTGCGCATCTGATATTCCATCTCGGACTGGTTGGGTTGGCGGCTGCGAATCCAAATGGGCACGGAGTTCCAGTAGGCCCGCAGCAACATCACGTCGCCGAGCGAACCGTCCTGGATCGCTTTGATCTTGTTGAGATACTCCTTGCTGTGTCGGCGTTGCAGACCGACGGACACTTTGAGGCCTTTCTCGTCGGCCAGCTTGTTCGACGCCATCACCGACCGAAATCCGGGAGCGTCGACGCACACGGGCTTCTCCAGAAAGACGTGTTTGCCGGCGGCGACGGCGGCGGCGTAATGGATCGGACGAAAGCCCGGCGGCGTGGCCAACAGCACGACGTCCGCGTCCGTGGCGATCGCCTTCTGATAGGCGTCGAACCCGGAAAAAATGCGATCGTTGGGCACGTCCAGCTTGGCGACCACTTCCTTCCTTTTTCGCAAGTTGGTCAGGCACTTCTGGGTCTTATCCTCGAAGACGTCGGCCACGGCGATCAGCTTGACGTTGTTGTTTGCTTCGAGACACTGCGCGGCGGCGCCGGTGCCGCGTCCGCCGCAACCGACCAGCGCCACTTTGAGTTGATCGCCGCCCGCGGCATGCGACATCCGCGAGGCATTCCACGCGCCGGCCAAGGCGATCCCGGCGGCGGCGGCACTGCTACGCCTCAAAAAACTTCGGCGAGACGATTGAAATTCGCTGTTCATTATGCACGCTCCTTGATGAACGAGGTGGGACCCGATGACGGCGTTCGGCGGGAAGCCCCCCAAAATCGCCGAGTGCCTGTTTTCGCTTGCCTTTATTGTTTGCCGGCTTGGGCGTTCTTGTAATCGATGAATTCTTCCTTCTCAAACGGAGTGACTTCGTACTTGGCGGCCTCCTCCGGCGTCGGCGTTCGCAACGGACGCACCACGCGGAAGCCCACGAAGTTGGCATCCGTAAAGTACCAGATGCTCTGCGGAATTTGCGGGTCTTGGGACTTCCAATCCTTATTCGAGCCGCGTCGGGCGGCGCTGCGCAACATCGCCGCTTCGTCGGTCCACGCCCCGCCGCGAACCACTTGCGGATACGCGGCCGTCACCGGCAGCAGCGGATTCTTGACCAGCTTGTCGCCCAATTGCTTGTAGCGACCGGGCACGAACTGATCGAGGCACCATTCGGCCACGTTGCCGTGCATGTCGTAAAGGCCCCAGGGATTCGGCTTCTTCTGGCCCACTTTGTGATACTTCTCGTCGCTGTTGGCCTCGGACCAGGCGTAGTCGTCGAGCTTGGCCGCGTCGTTGCTGAACGAATAGGCGGTGGTCGTGCCGGCTCGGCAGGCGTACTCCCACTCCGCCTCGGTCGGCAAACGATAGTAGCGGCCCGTCTTGGCCGACAACCACTTGCAGTACATCTTGGCGGCGAACTGCGTCATGCAGACGGCCGGATAGCCGTCCTTGCCCATGCCGAACGTCATGTCGGCGTAGGGCTTCGTCGGAATGGCCAGCGCGTCGGCGGCCTTGTTCCATTCGGTCATCGGCGTCTTCTTCGTGACGCGACGCTGCTGATCAATGCCCAGCCCCCATTGCTCAAACTCACCCCAGGTCACCTCGCACTTGCCCATCCAAAACGGATCCAACTGGACTTCGACCTGCGGGCCTTCGTCGGACTTGCGATCTTTTTCGTTGGCTGGGCTGCCCATCTTGAACGTACCGCCCGGAATCGGCGCCATGTCAAACTTCACGTCGGTGTTGGCGATCTTCTCGCTGTACGGCTTCATCCCGGCCTGATCCTTGGCCTCGGCGTTCGGATTGTCGGTCGGCTTGGGCATCCACAGAACGGCCGGCGTCAACGTCTCGTCCACCGTCGTCGCCGATTGGGGCGAGGTCTTCGTCACCGGCTGCTGGGTCGCGGCGGCCTGTTCGGCGGGCTTGGTTTCGTCCGCCGCTTTCTTGGCCGACTCTTCAACCGTCGGTTGAGCGGCCGACGTTTTGGCCGTCGATTTCGACTCGTCCACCGGTTTCTTCGCGGGCTCGCTCGGCTTGCATCCCAACATGGCCGCGATCGCAAAAATCGCAAAACATCCTAAGAACCATTGCAAACCGTGCCGGAAACCCGTTACGCTGTTCATGGACAATCCTTTCCATTCAGAAAATTGAGAAGCCGTTGTTGGCTCCAATGGTGCTTCAATCGAACAAAAAGAAGGAACCTCCCCGATGGGAAGGCTGACACTCATGTGGGTAGTTTGGGCGGGCGTGTTAACCGCCATGGCCGCGGAACCCTCGCTGGAGCGGTTCGAGTTCACTCGGACCGAAATGGCGGTGCCAATCCGCATTGTACTCTATGCGTCCGACAATGCAACTGCGACAAAGGCCGCGGACGCCGCTTTTCAGCGATTTCACCAGCTCAACGCCGTACTCAGCGATTACGACCCGCAAAGTGAACTGCGACGCCTTTGTGCCACCTCCGGGGAAGGTAAAAGCGTACCCGTCAGCGATGCGCTTTGGCGCGTTCTGGTCCGCGCCGAGCAGCTCTCCCAACTCTCCGACGGCGCGTTCGACGTGACCATCGGCCCGGTCGTCCACCTGTGGCGCAGCGCCCGACAAACCAAAGAACTGCCCTCGACAACGTCCCTCGAAGCGGCCCTTGAACGGGTTGGCTACCGCGCCGTGCGGCTGATCCCGAATCGGCAAGCCGTCGAGCTCCTTAAACCCAATATGCGTTTGGACTTAGGTGGAATCGCCAAAGGTTACGCCGTCGACGAGGCGATGGCCATGCTGCGGCGGCACGGCCTCACCCGGATCATGGTCGACGCCGGCGGCAACCTCGCCTTGGGCGATCCACCGCCCGGACGGTCCGGCTGGCGAATCGGCATCGCTCCGTCAGACCTCCACGCAAAGCCAAGCCAGTTTCTCCAGCTTTCCAACATCGCGCTATCCACCTCGGGCGACTTGTGGCAACATACGCTTATTGGAGGGGTTCGCTATTCGCATTTGATCGACCCGCGAACCGGCATGGCGCTGACCGATCAATGCAGCGTAACGGTTCTTGGACCGGACGGATTGAGCACCGATGGGCTGTCGTCGGCCGTGGCGATCTTGGGACCGGAAAAGGGGCTGAAACTGATCGATGACACGCCGGGCACGGCCGCGTTGTTTGCGCAGGTGGTCGACGGCCGTCGCCGCGTGTTTTGCTCGAAGCGATGGAAGCCTGGCGAGACTTCCGGCCCCCAAGACGAACGGCCGACGGTCCGTTAATTTTTCGTCGGCGGCACGCAGCACGCGCCGGCGCCCGGCTGACACGCGAACTCGCGGTGCGTCGTGCGCGTTCGGGGTTGCGGGGCCGATGGGCAAACGCTTTGGGGCTGAGCCAGTTCGCGTCGTTCGATCTGCAAGCGAGCCAAAACCAACAGGCCGCCGCCGACGATCAACAGCACGCCGCCGATCCACTCCGAGGAGGTCATGCTTTCGCCGAGACACACGGCGGCGACCAGATAGGTGATGAACGGCGTCACCAATTGCGCTCCGGTGGCCACGACCGGTCCGAAATGCTGGATGGCCTGATACATCAACACCTGTCCGAATGCAATGCCGATCATGGCCGACAACGTCAACAGCATCCAGAGCTTCAGCGAAAGATGGAGCAGGGGGCTGTAGTCGCCGACCGCGAACATCAGCGCCACCAGCAGAATCGAGGTGTAAAGGCTGATCACGCCAAAACTCAGCCGGACCGAATAGTGGGACATGAAATAACGGACCGACACGGTGTACGCGCCCGTGCCGATCGCGGACGCCAACACGATCAACGTGCCGATGGCCGACGCGCCGCCCAGCCCGAGCTTGTCGTAATACATGGCGCCCAATCCGAACAGGCTGATGCCGGCGCCGACCCAAAACGACGAGCGCCGGGCCAGCAACCGCTCCTCGGCCAACACGATAAACCCGAATACGATGGTGAACAAAAACGCCAGCCGAAGGATGAACCCGATCGTCGACGCGGAAACGTAGTAGGGGCCCAATCCAAAACACGCCTGGGCCACGACGTTCAACAGCGACGGCACGATCGCGTCAACCCAGACGCCGTGCGGCTTCGAGTTCGACGGGGTCGATTCCGTCGCGGTCGGTTCGCGATCCAACACCAGCAAAAACGGAAGCCAGAACAGGGCCCCCACCGAATACCGAACGCCGTTGACCGTCCAAGCGTCGAGCGAATTGGCAAAATAACGCAGGAAGATTGGAATCAGGGCGAAACCAAGAATGGAACCCGCCAAGCAGAACAGAGCAGTCACCCTTCTGCGGCGGGGCGACTGGTGCATCTCATCCGATGGAGCACTCATCAAGGACACCAAAGCGGAACATGGGGAGGGAAAAGCCCTATTCTAACAGAGCAGGGCGGGTTTCGCCCACCCCAAGCGTTTATTTCCCGGCCACCGAACGGCCGCTAGCCATAGGACGCAAGAAGGGGCGAATTTGTTCGAGTGTTTTGGGCCCCAGCCCATGAACGCGGCGAAGATCCTCGGCGTCGACGAAAGGCCCCTGGGTTTTCCGCGATTCGACGATCCGTTTGGCCAGTCCGACCCCAACCCGCGGCAGCAGGACGAGTTCGGGCCAGTCGGCCTGGTTGATGTCGACCTCGAATCGGGCCGTCAACGGATCGGCGCGATCGATTTCAATCCTTTCAGACCGCCACCCGCCGTGGACGACCCACCACGCGACGATGGCCGCCAACGCGGCGACGACCAACGCGGCCACGACGGTCTGATCGGCACGACGCAGCAACCAGTGCGGAAAACTCGCGCGTTTCAACATAGGCGGCTATTATCGTCGAAAACGGAATGTTATGCTAGGAATCATGAGGAAGGAATTTCGACAAACCGTTTGGGACGACCGGCTTCGGCACGACTGTCGGGCGATCGTCCGGCTGGCTTTGGATGAAGACCTCGGCACGGCGGGCGACTGGACCACCTTGGCGTTGGTCGCCGAGCAGGCCGAGGGCCGCGCGGCCGTTGCGGCGCGTCAGCCGGGCGTCGTCGCCGGGTTGCCAGCCGTTCCGATCCTGCTGGCCATGGTCGATCCGCGATTGCAGTGGTCGCCGGCGGCCGAGGACGGCGGTTTGGTCGTCAAGGGGCAACAGGTCGGCGTGGTCCGCGGTCCCGCCCGAGGTCTGTTGGCCGCAGAGCGCGTTCTGTTGAACTTGCTGGGCCGTCTGTCGGGCGTCGCCACGCTGACGCGCCGTTACGTCGACGCGGTGGCCGGCACGAAAGCCCGCATCTACGACACCCGCAAAACCACGCCCGGCTGGCGTCGGCTGGAAAAATACGCCGTGCGTTGCGGCGGCGGCCACAACCATCGCGGCGGATTGGACGACGCCGTCTTGATCAAGGACAATCACTTGGCGCTCGGCGCGCAATCGGCGGCCGGACAGTCGCCCTTCACGCCCGCCGAGGCGGTGCTCCGAGCCCGACAATTCATCGCCGCCAAGGCAGACGATCCGGCCATGCTCATCGAAGTGGAAGTCGAC
Organism: Thermoguttaceae bacterium; assembly: GCA_039698075.1. Lineage (GTDB taxonomy): Bacteria > Planctomycetota > Planctomycetia > Pirellulales > Thermoguttaceae > JAJFVC01. Next base: position 88,419 of record JBDKTJ010000003.1, read on the forward strand.
ACGCTGGATCAACTGGACGCGGTGCTGCCGGCCGGGCCCGATCTGGTGTTGTTGGACAACATGACGCCCGGGCAGTTGCGCGAGGCGGTCCAACGCCGCGACGCGGCCCATCGGTCGATCGAACTGGAGGCCTCCGGCGGGATCGACCTCAGCACGATTCGCGCGGCGGCCGAAAGCGGCGTCGATCGGATCAGCGTCGGCGCGCTGACGCATTCGGCCGTTTCGCTCGATTTCGGACTCGACTGGCAATCGTAGTCGCCCACGGGTCGTTTCTTTCCTTGCAATCCCTACAATCCGCAATGTTCGCCGCGCGGACGGACTGCGCCCTATAGTAGGACAGGTTGCCGGCTTGTTCTCGCGTTGTCGCGTGAAAAGGTCGGCGACCGGGCGGACGGACAGGGCAATTCGTTCGACCTTCGTGGGCAGATGGACTCGCAAGGGGACCGCAGTTGCCGCTTTGGCGAGGGTCGGTCGTTGCGATTGGAACTGTCGAGCGCGTTTCCCACCATGTTGCGATCTGCCTCCGCCCCCTATTCCGCGCGTAACGCCTTCACGTTGATCGAAGCGTTGGCGGCGTTGACCGTCGCGGCCATCGCCGGCAGCGTGCTGCTGTTGGGCGCGACGACCTCGATCCGAAGCACCGACGACGCGCTGCGTCAGACGATCGCTTACGGCATGGCGCAACAATTGATGGACGAGGTGGTCGGCTGCCAGGACGGCGACTCAACCGGCGTCGGCTCGCGATCTCAGTTCACCACGATCGCCGATTTCAACGGCTATCGCAGCCAACCGCCGACCGATTCGTCCGGCGTCGCCTTGGGCGCGGACGACGGCCAGGGCGGGCAGCGAAACGCCGCCTTTCGATGCGACGGCTCCTATCTCGGCCACTGGCGGCAAGAAGTGGACGTGTACTACGTCAGCGATTCCGATTGGACGACCAAAACCGCCTCGGGCGATTACCGCGCCGTCGAAGTGCGCATTACCTACAACGATCCCACGTCCGGTTCGACCACCTTGGCGACGATCCGACGAATAGTCAGCGATGCGGCCTCCTTGGATGTCAACTAATCAACGAACGCTGTTCCAAAGCCGTCGGCGCCGCCGCAAGGTCGGGCCTCGCTCGCGCCGCGCGCTGACGCTGTTGGAGTTGATGCTGGCGATCGCCGTGACGCTGATGATCGTTGCGGCGATGGGCGGTCTGGCCCGCACCGTGCAGCAAAGCTACGAATACAGCCAAGGCTACGGCGTCGCCACGCAACACGCCCGGGTGGCGATCGACCGGATCGTGCAAAACGTCTCTCAGGCTGCGGCCAACAACGCATTTCCCGGCTGCCTGGTCGTGCCCGAAGCAGCCGACGCAAGCCGTTGCCCGGACACGTTGGTCCTTTGGCGGCCCGCCGGCGGCACGGCGTCCAGCGTCAACGTGTTGCCGCTTTTTAGCGAGTTGGTGATCTACTGTCCGAATCCCGAGTCGCCGCAGCAACTGCTCGAACTGACGGCGGCCTCCGACACAAGGACCGTGCCCGCCGCGGACGATTTGGCTGCCTGGCAGACCGAGCTGGCCGCGTTGAAAAGCGCCGCGACGACCCAAAAGATCGTACTGACGCCATTGCTGCGAACCGCCTCGACGACCGGCGGCACGTCGAGCTCGGAGCTGCGCGGGGCGGTGCGATTCGAAACGCGGCTCCGTCCCTCGGCCGACGATTGGGACGGCTACACGGCCGGCTCGATCACATGGAAGAACTTGCCTTGGACGCAAGGAATCTACGGCACGAAGACCGGCTTGCGGCAAGTTTGGGTGCGGATGGAATTGCAGATGAGACCCGGCGAGGCATGGATTTCGACGAATCCTGCGGCGGCCCGGTCGCTGCCGTTTTTCGGCTCGGCGGCCTTGTACTACACCATGACCCATCCATGAAACGAACCGTGGCCTCACAACTTGCCTTGGCGACGATCCCCGGCCGAAAACCGACGGGCGAGCATCCGTTGGCGGCCCGGTCGACCGATGGAGCGCCGCGCGGGGTCGCGTTGTTGTTCGTGTTGCTCCTGCTGTCGATGGCCTTGGGGTTGTCGTACGCCGCGATGCACAGCGCCAGCACCGGCGAGATGATCCAACGCAACGCCGATCGCCGCGCACAGGCCCGCCAGGCCGCCATCACCGGGCTGACCGTCGCATTGAAAAAGATGCAACGGGACAGTTGGCCGGGCGTCGACAGCACGCTTGCCGGCACGCTCAGCGCGTGGGAAAAGTTCTCGGTCACTTACACGACCGGCGATCCGCGGCTCGACGCTTCCGACGCCGAGCAGCCGTATCGCGTCACGTTGATTTCGACCGGCCGGGCCATCGATCCGACACATGCCAGCAGCGTCGCCACGTACACCGTTCGCGCGGTCGTCCGGCTGATTCCCCGCAAATTGGCCGACGAGCCGTCCGACTGGAGCTCGATGATTTCGCAAACGGTTTACCAGTGGACGAGCGGCACCTTTTATATGGACCTGCCGGCGCGCATCGAAGGGCCGGTGCGCATGCAGGCCACGTTCTTAACCGGCTGGAGCTATTCGTGGTGGGGCGATCCCCGCAACCAATACCTCCAAGACCTCGGCGCGATGTACTCGGCCGGTCAAGGCGACTATCGCGGACTGAGCGGCACGATTTCGCTGCCCTCGTGGCAAAACTACGACACCACGCTGATCCTGAGCAGCTATTGGAACCTTCCCGTCAAAAATCTCTCGAACCGAACCATCACCAGTTTTTCGTTTCCCAACTCCGTTTCAACGTATCACCTTTATCCGGGCGGAAAATCGTACACGGTCGAAACGCTGCCGTCGTCGATCGGGTCGGCCGTCTATCGGGCCGATCCCGCGACGAATCCCGCGGGTCTGTTCGTCCGACCCGGCGGTCTGACGATCGGCGCCAACACGACGATCAACGGCACCGTGATCACCACATACGGTGGACGCATTGCCATCTCGGGCCAGAACGTCGCGATGAGCCCCGTCAACCTGCCCGCGTTGTTCGGTTCGTCGTCGCCGGTGCAGTTGCCGACCGCGGTCGTCGGCGGCGACTTCCGCATCAACAGCGGCGCGGGCGCCAACGTCACGGGACTGGTCGCCGTCCACGACACCTACGACGTCGAATCGAGCGACGACACCGCGACCACCTTGACCCATCAAGGCAAGTTGATCGCCGGCGGCGTCACGTTCGAACCCCGCAACAACTGGAACAACAAGACCGCCCTCTGGTGGCAGTCGCAATACAATGCGTTCATGTCCCAGAAAAACTACCCGAGCGGAATCAAGTATTTCCCCGTCTGGATGGCCAAAAAACAGTCGTTGGACTATAAGCCGAGGCTTTCGATCGCGCCCGACGCCAATACGATCCAGTATCATTGGCACAACCCGCAAAATACGATCTACGAGTCGCTCGCAAGCGACGGCGGGCTGCGTTGGAACCTGTTGGAGTGGAAGGAGAACCTATAGTTGAAAAAAACGCCCTAACCCGGTTGCCGACCGGCGGATTGCAAACGATCGTCGTCGAGCCGCCGAAAATGGAAAGCCCCCGAACCACCATGACTGGCCGCCGTCCGACTTCCGCCGGTTTCACGCTGCTGGAGTTGTTGCTGGTGGTGATGATCGTGGGGATTTTGGTGGGCATCGTGCTGCCCGACTCGCAGCCGACCGTTTACGACCAACTGCGCTCGACGGCCCAACTGATGTGCACCGACTTGGCCTACGCCCGCAGCTTGGCCGTCGCCCACGACAGCGCCTACCGCGTCGCGTTCGACTTGACCGCGAATCGTTACGTGCTGACCCACGCGGGCACGGACGCCAGTTTGAACGTTCTGCCGAAATCGCCGTTCGCCTGCTCGGGCGACGCGGCAACCCAGCAGATCGTCGACCTGGACGAGTTGCCCCACACCGGCCCAACGGTTCGGCTGAGGGCGGTCCGCACGACGGCCGGCTCGGTCGACCGCGTGGAGTTCGGCCCGCTGGGCTCGACGACCGCGACGGACGCCACCACGATCTGGCTTTCGGCCGGCTCGGGAAACGACGCGAAATACCTTTCCATCGTGGTCAGTTCGGCGACGGGGCTTAGTTGGATCGACCAATACACGGGCACGGCGCCCTGACGGATGCCGAGTTCGTTTTTTTGCGTTTTTGAGAGACAGGAAAGCGACATGGTCCACTGGTGCTCGCGTCAACGATTCAGCCCCATCGGCGTCGACATCGGCAGCCGATCGGTAAAGCTGCTGCAATTCGACGCCGCGCGGACGCGGGTCCACGAGGCTGTTCGCTGGGACTTGCCCGCCGAACCGGCCACCAAACCGGACGTTCAGGACGACCGCCTGATCGACGCGATTCGGCATGCCCGCGAGGACCGACGATTCCGCGGCCGCGAAGCCGTTTTCTGCTTGAGCGCCGACAACCTTTTCGTCCAAAACATTCGGGTCAGCCCGGCCTCGGGCGACGAACTGACCAAGATCGTCCATTTCGAGGCGGCCGGCCGACTGCCGTTCACCAGCGAGGAAGCGGAAATCCGATATCTCGAGGCCGACGATGTCCGCCAAGGCGACACGCTTCGCCGCGAGGTGATTTTGATGGCCTGCCACCAGCCCGCCATCCAGCGGCTTCTGGCGGTCGCCGAAGCGTCGGGCCTGCGGCCGGCGTCGATCGACGTGGAGCCCTCCGCGATGCTTCGTTGCTACCACCGCCAGTTCCGCCGCGACAACGACCAGCAGCGCCGCATGATGTTCGTCCGCTTCGGCGCGTCGAACACCGTGGTGCTGGTCGCGCGAGGTCCGAACGTGATGTTCGTCAAATACCTCGACTTCGGCGGCCGTCACTTCGACGAGGCCATCTCGCGGCATTTGAAGATGACGTTGCCCGACGCCGCGGCGCTGCGACGCCACAACGGCGACCGGCGCGCCGATCAGCGCGATCCGGAAATCGAGCGCAGCATCGACGAATCGATTCGGCCGGCGCTCGATAAATTGACGCACGAGTTGTCGCTGTGTCTGCGTTACTATAGCGTGACGTTCCGCGGCCAACCGCTGTCGAAAATCGTGCTCGGCGGCGGCGAAGCCACCCAACCGTTGGCCGACTGGTTCACCGCGCGGCTGGACGTGCCGTGCGAGTTGGGCGATCCGATGCGACCGTTCGACAAAGGACCCGCCGGCGGACGCGCCACCCAGTGGGACATCGCCGCCGGATTGGCGCTGAGGGATGTTGAATAACATGCAAGAAATCGAATTTCTGCCGGTCGAGTACCGCGAGAAACACGCGCGACGCCAATCGCGTCCGTGGCAGGTCGTCGCCGCCTTCGTCATTGTCGGGCTGATGGCCGCCGCCGCGTCGGTCCAATACGAGTTGCGCCACGAACTGCGATCCGAACTGGCCATCCTGTCGCCGGTCCATGAGGCGGCGATCGACCAAAGCCACCGGTTGGCCGACGCCCAATCGCGGCTGAAAGCGGCTCGCGGCCAAGCGGAATTGGTCACCTACCTGCGTCACCCGTGGCCTCGCACGCAATTGCTCGCGGCGCTGGCGGCGTCGCTGCCCGACGCCATCACGTTGCAACAAATTCAGATTCTCCGGGAAAACGCCGGCGGCAAGTCGACGCCCGACCGCCGATCCGCCGCCGAGCGGAAGTCCGACGCCGAACGACTGAAATCGCTGGGCCCCGCCGACCGCGACCTGGCTCAGCTCTCCGGCAAACTGAACCCCTTGGCCACCGTGGTGATTCTGTCGGGCATCACCACCGACGCCATCGCCTTGCATCGCTACATGGGCGATCTCGACGCCACCGACGTGTTCGACAAAGCCGAGTTGGACTGTTTCAACGTCGTGGAAGCCGGAAAAGACGGCGGCTCGCTGCAATTCCGCGCCGTGCTGAACGTCCTGCCCGGCTACGGTCAACCAGGCGGACCGGAACCAAAACCCAAGGCGGCCAAGAAAACGGCCTCGCAAAAAACACCGGACCCAGGCAAAAAAACATGAACGTCATGCGACAAAGCAACTGGATCGTCACGCTGTCGTTGGCGGCCGTCGCCGTCGCCTACCTCGCACTGGTGTGGCTGCCCGGCCGCAAAAGCCTCGAGCAGTTGCGGCAAACCGTCGAATCGAAAAGGGCCGTGATCTCGCAATCGACCGGGCTGTCTGACGCGTTGCTCCGAACCCACGGAGAGCTTGACGAAACCGAGGCGGTCGTCCGTCGATGGGAAAAGACCGCGCCCGGCAAAAAAGACTCGCCGGCGCTCTACGGAACGCTCCACGCGTTGGCCAAAAACTCGAGGTTGTCCGTCACCCGCTTCGACCCGCAACCGATCGTCCCGCACGAGAAAATCCAGGAGATACCGATCGTGATGGCTTGCTCGGGCTCGTTCAGCCAGATTTACGAGTTCCTGCGTCGCCTCGAACAGCAGCCGCAAACCATCTGGGTCGAAAATCTGCGAATGGATCAAAAGGTGAAGAATACGAAAGATATACAGTGCGAGCTAAGCCTGGTTGTCTTTTCCGATAATTTGTAGATTTCCGATTACGTAACGTGCGTCAATCAACCGATACAACGGAGGAGTCGAGAAAGGAGACCTTTGGGTAGACTTTTTCGGCGTTAAAACAGTGAATCTGGAGAAACTCGTTAAAAAACTTCGCCGTGAAGCGTCGGTCAATCCCAAGAAAGCGGTTTTTTTGGGCATTGCAACGCTTGTGGCGGCCTACTTCTGGATGCCGCTGGTTTGGGGCTGGATCGGCAAAGGCAACCAGAACGCGGCGGTGGCGGGCACCGTCCCCCATTCCGCGATGATGACCGACGTTGGCAACGTTGCCCAAGCGAACGGGACGGACCGTCCTTCGTGGCAACAGATTGTCCGCGCCATGCACAACGATCCAAGAACCATGAGCGCCCCAACTCTGACTCAAGCCCGAAATCCCTTTGAACCCTCCGGCTCGGCTGCCGCCGAGGCAGCGGCCGTGGAAAAAGCCAAAAAACAAACGGCGGCGACTCCGCAGTCGTTGGGACTGGTGTTGACCAGCACCATTTTGGGACCGCAGCGCCGCGTCGCTCGCATCAGCGGCAAGACGTACTCGGTCGGGCAGACGATCGAGATTTCCGC
>JBDKTJ010000004.1:0-29329 GCA_039698075.1 Thermoguttaceae bacterium
CTGCCGGCAATCCACTGCCCATCTGGCGCGTCGTTGACGGCGTCCATCACCTGCTTGGCGAACTCCTCGAACTCCTGCTTCATCGAATCGGCGAACTGCTGTGGCGATACTCGTGGCGACGTTTCCATTTCGTGTTCCTTGCGTGTGTGAAGGCGACTGTGACCACATACGCAAGCAGTTTACCCAAACCCCGCAGATCGCGCCAGTCGAAATTGTCACGCACTCATCGCGCAGCGGGGCCAAAAGCGACGATCAATGCGTCGCCAATGTCTCGTTGCCAATCCGTCGGCGTCTCACCAACAGTACCAGTAATAGGCCCTCGGCGAGGCGCTGTCCAAGATCACGGACAGATCGATCGACGATCGGCCGACGGCCTGTCCGAACAGGAAATCCGACAGTTTCGGCTCGGCCTTGTACTTAATCACCTTCACTTTGGCCGCGTCCAAATGGGCCAAACGGATCGCCCGATCGACCGCGTCTTCCACGAACCCGATCTTGTCGACCAATCCGCTGGCCAACGCCTGCTGAGCGGTGAAGACCTGGCCGGTGGCCAAACGGTCGAGGGCCGCCGAATCGGTTCGGAACTTCGGGCGTCCCTGCCGAATCGCGTCTTTGAACTGTGTAAAACCGTCGTCGACCAATTTTTGGAAGAGGATCTTTTCTTCTTCCGTCATTTTTCGAGCGATGCTGCCCATCGTCTTCAATGGATTGCTGGCGATCGGATCGGCCTCGACGCCCCACTTTTGAATCAATTCGGCGACGTTGTAGTGCGGAATCACCACGCCGATCGAGCCGGTCCAGGTGGTCGGCTCCGCGAAGATCGTGTCCGGCCGATCGCCGACGCACATCGACACGTAGTAGCCGCCGCTGGCCGCCATGCCGCCCATGCTCACGACGATCGGAACGTTCGTGTCCTGGGCCAACTGATGCAGATGGTGCAAAATGAAATCGCTGCCGTTGATCGTGCCGCCGGGCGAATTGACGCGAACCACCAACGCCTTCAAGTTGCCGTCGGCAATGTCTTTGCGGGCATGGTCGATCTGCTGCTTCACGAACCCGTCGCCGGTCAAGATCGTTCCCTCGATCGACAGGATCGCCACCTTCTCCGCGCCAAACCGATTGTGCGAGACGAACCGCTCCTGGACGCGAGGCTCGTCAAGGGCGCCGCCGCCGAGAACCGCCAACAACAACAGATTCAGGCCGAACGACCCAAATAGGCCGACCACCAGAAAAATCACCACGATCCACAAGAAAATCCTCGGTTTTCGCCGCGGCGCGGGCTGCGTAATGATCCACGGCGGACCGGACGGTTGAGCGGGCTGGGGCAACGGGGGCGTGTCCATCGATTTGACCTTTCAAGAAAGGAACCAGCCCATTCTACCCGACGCGGTCCGCGATGCAATCCGCCCGGGCTGCTTCACCTTCCCCGCCCGATGCGGTAAAACTACGTGGACCCATGATCCACGAAGCGAAAAACCTGCTGACCGACCTTCCCGCCGACCTGTCCGAGGAACGGTTCACGACGCTCTGCGAAGCCGACGGCCTGCGAATCGAGCGGATCGTGTCGCAAGGCCAGGCGTCGCCGCCGGGCTTTTGGTACGATCAGGACCACGCGGAATGGGTCGTCGTGCTCCGAGGCGAAGCCGTCGTGGAGTTCGACGACGGCGAGACGGTGCGGCTTCGACCGGGCTCGCATCTCGACCTTCCGGCCCATCGAAAACACCGGGTCGCATGGACCGATCCGAGCGGGCCGACCGTTTGGCTGGCAGTTCATTTCGCCGCCAACGCCGCGCATTTTTTCAGATAACGAATGCTCTCGCGCGAGAGCCGTTCGGCGCCGGACGAATCGTCCAAGACCTCGACCGACACCCAACCGCGATAGTGAATGTCGGCCAACGCCTTCAGGACCGGCACGAAATCGAGCTTGCCGAACCCCGGCCCCTGTCTGTTCGGATCGTTCGCGTGGAAATGGACCATCTCCTTGCGATATCGATGGATCAGCGTGGGAATGGGCGTCGTTTCGGCCGACATCGACTTGCAATCCAGATTCAGCCGGACGCGAGGCGAGCCGACCAACTCCATCAATTCCACGCCCTCGGCCGCCGTCGTCACAAAGTTGGCCTCCTTGGTGGGCAACGGTTCCAAGGCAATCGTCACCTCGGCGGCCTCCAGCGCCGGGGCGGCGGCTTGCAACACCTCGGCGGCGTTCCGCATCCCTTCGGCCTTGCTCATGCCGGGCGCCAGGTTGCGCTGGTTCGGCGACCCGAGCATCATCAGCCGACCGCCCAGGTCCGCGCACAATCGAGCCAACTCGCCCAGATAATCGGCCGTCTTGCGTCGCACCGCGGCGTCGGCGGCGGTCAAGTGAAACCCTTCGGTCTTGGCTAGAAGCAAGTGCAGTCCCACGATTTCCAGTCCGTTCGACGCGGCCAGCCGCCGCACGTCGGCGCGGCGTCGCGCCGAAATTTGACCGGCATGCGGAGCCAACGTGAACGGTGCAATCTCCACGCCCGTGTAACCGCACTGGGCCATCCGCGCAAACGCTTCGTCAAAGGGGCAATCTCCATAAAGCTCATTGCACATCGCGTATTTGAACTTTGGCAGGGCGGCGTCCTCGCCCAGCAGAGTCTTCCACGAGGCCATCGCAACCGCGACGCCCGAGGCCGCCGTCTTCGCGACGCTCGACAACATTTGGCGACGATTCCACGCGGCAACGTCTTTGTTTTTCATGGACACCTCGGCGGAAATCAATCCGATCCGGCTTGCGCCCGCGATTCGTAGGCAACCTGGCCCTGTGCGCTGTTGGTCGTCGACGCCCGGACCATCTCGACGCTTGACCGTCGAGGCATGCGTCAGATTCCCTTGGCGGCCAGCCATCGCTCGGCGTCCAGCGCCGCCATGCAGCCGCTGCCGGCCGCGGTGATCGCCTGACGATAGTAGTCGTCGGCCACATCGCCGGCCGCAAAAACCCCTTCGACGCTGGTGTACGTCCGAGCCGGCGTGGTCCAGCGGACGTACTGCTTATCGGTCAATTCGAGCTGACCCTTCAAAAACGCCGTATTGGGCGTGTGGCCGATCGCCACGAACACGCCGGTCACGTCCTTGTGCAAGTCGGGCTCGCCGACGGTGCTGGCCAATCGGACGCCGGTCACGCCGTCCTTGTCGTTGCCCAACACTTCGGCCAGCGTGCGATTCCAGAGGATTTTGATTTTGGGATGGCTTTGGGCCCGCTGCGCCATGATCCGCGACGCGCGAAGCTCGGCCCTTCGATGGACCAAGTAGACCGTCGAGGCGAACTTGGTCAGGTAGTCGGCCTCCTCGACGGCGGAATCGCCCCCGCCGATCACCGCCAGCGGTTTGTTGCGAAATCGAGGCAGCGCGCCGTCGCAAACCGCACAGGCGCTGACGCCGCGGTTTTTGAAATTTTCCTCGGACGGCAACCCCAAATAGTTCGCTCGCGCGCCGGTCGCCACGATCACCGCGTGGGTCTGGTGGACGCCGCCCTCCAACGCGGTCAATCGGAACGGGCGACCGGAACAATCCACGTCCACGATGTCGTCCGTCACGATGCGCGTGCCGAAATTGATGGCCTGCTGTCGCATCAACTCGACCAACTCCGGTCCGCTGGCGCCGTGTTTGCCGTGCGGGGCCATCATCGTCCGGCGGTCCGCGGCAATCGCGTGATCGAGGTACGCGGTCAAATCGCCGACCGGAAAGCCGGGAAAGTTCTCGACCTCGGTCGTCAGCGCCAACTGGCCCAACGGCAGCGTGCCGGCCAGACGGTTTTCCTCAGTGACCGCGCCCTCGAAAACCAGCGGGCTCAACGACGCCCGGGCACAGTAAATCGCGGCCGTCCACGCAGCGGGGCCGCTTCCGATGATCACTACTTTTTCACACACCAGACCGCTCCTCCTGCGATAGGCATTCCCGTAGGACAAGTTCGACGCCCCGCCCCACGACGTTGGCGACCCACGACATTATAGAAAACGCCGCTGCGGTTGCCCACCCATCGCCGCGGCAAAAATCACCTAGCGCAGATCCCAATAGGTATAGCGGCGGTTTTCTCGGGAAAACATGGCCACGCAAGCGTGACCATGGCACCCAACACGCTACAGCGAGAGTGAAACCGCACTAAAATAGGTCCCCACAATAGCGAAAGCGCCGGTGGGCGTAGAATACCGGCAAATGCGTGGCTTTTTCAGTTACGAGTCACTTCCGGGTTTCCGCGGTTTTCTTTACATCTTGAAGTTGAACAGATGGTGGATCAGCCGCCAAAGCCGCGTGCCCAGCGGAATCCAATCGGTGTAGACGCGGGCCTGGCCGCGAATGCCCAGCCGCACCAGGCCGTCCGGATCGTCCAACGGAACTCGGGCCTGATAGGACGTGCTTTGCGGACGCTGGACGCCGGTGTCGGGATCGGCTTTGGTGGGCAATTCGCCGCCCGCGGTGGTCGCAAGCCGCTTGGGCGTGACTTTCAACTCCGATTCGGCGATTTCGGCGATCGTGCCGCGAAAGGTTTTGAACGGCAGCCCCTCGAGTTTCAAGTCGACGGTCTGTCCGGCCAGGACCATGTTGCGGTCCGCTTGATCGACGATCAGCACGGCTTCGAGCCGCTTCGGATCGCCGATCTGGCAGAAGAGCACGCCCGACTCAAAAAACGCGCCCACGTTTTCGGGATTCAACGGCGTGCCGGACCATTCGGGCAGTCGTTCGTCGGACGGATCGTGACGGGTCGTCAGCGGCGGAGGCAAGACAACGCCGGACTCGGGCGCCGTCAAATGCAACCGTTGTTGGTCCTGTCGTTTTTCCTCCAGTTGATTCTCGAAAGCCCGCAACGCTTCGGTCACCTGCGGAATCTGATCGCCGGCGCGAGGATTGCGGGAACTCTGCTGCCTCAGACTCTCCCGCTTCGCGCCGTATTCTTTGACGGAACCTTCCAATCGGGCGACGGCCACGTCGGCGTCGAGGCTTTGAATTTCGCCGAGCCGTTGGCCTTTTTCCACTTGCTGGCCGGGCGCGACGTCGCATCGGATCAGCTTGCCGGGCACGTCGATGTAGATCGACGCGGCATCCCGCGGCTGGATCTCGAACGTGCACATCACGCTGTACGGCAGCGGCAGAAACAGCGCCGCAAGCGCCAGGACGATCAAAACGCCCAGGCTCGTGTAAAACCGCGGCTTCTTGATCTGATCGATCCGGCCGGGCACATAGAAAAACTTGGCCGCTTGATAGAGAGGCATAATCAACAATCCCCACAACGACGCCAACACCACCGCTTGCCCGATGACCTCCAGATCATAGGACAAAAACAGCCGGTAAAGAAACCAACAAATGGAGAACGTCACCACCCAGCGATACACCGCGGCGGCGATCGAATACAGGACGAAAAACAACTGATGTTGCTTAGGCAGGAAAGGATCGTCCGCCGGTTCAATGCCCAGACACCACTGGTTCAACGTGCGCGTCAAAATCGTCGTGGCCTTTTGCCGCAGGTTGGGAATTTCCATCAGATCGGCCAGCACGTAGTAGCCGTCATAACGCAACAGCGGATTGGCGTTGAACACCACCGTGGTGATCGATGAGACGAACATGACGTCGAGGCAGAGAAACTGAAACAGCCCCGGCCTGGAAAACCACCAGAGCAGCGTGGCGATCGAAGCCAGCACCAGCTCGACATAAACGCCGGCCACGCCAATGGCCGCCCGATGCCACTTGTTCGGCAGCATCCATGAGTCCGACACGTTGCAATACAGACAGGGCGTCAGCACCAGCACCATGACACCCATCTCGTGGCACTCGCCGCCAAAATGTTTGCACGACATCCCGTGGCCGAACTCGTGCAGAATCTTCGTCACGGCCAGCGTCAGGACCAGCAAAAACCCGTTGTGGACGCTGAAAAACTGGTGAAAATCCGGCAACTTGGCGTAAAACCGGTCGAACTCGACCGTCACCAACGTCAGCGCGAACAGCGCCAACAACAAACAAGCGGCCACGGCCGTCGGCGAGAAAAACCACCGGACCCACGGATAGATCCGCGTCAGCGCCCGCTCGGGATCAAAACCCTTGAAGCGGATGCAAAGGATGTTGCTCACCGCGGCCAGCCATTCACGACGTTTTCGTTCGCCGTATCGTTTGTGAAGCTGACGGCCTTGACCGGGCGCGTCGGCCAAGACCAATCCGCTGCGGTGCAACATCCCCAAAAACTGCTGCAACTCCTCCAACGTAATCTTTTGCGGCGGGAACTCGGCTTCGAACCGCTCCTTGATCTCGTCCAGGCTGATCTGCCCGTCGAGCATGTTCAGCAGAGCGTACTCTTCTTCCTGAAACCGAAAATAGTTCAGGCCCACCGGGTCCTTGACGACCCAATAGGCCCGGCCCAGATAGTGTTCGCGCTGCGCGACCAAGTCGGGCCGCTTTCGGATCGGCAGACTCCGAGCGGAACTCGACAACAGGCTGTCGCGCAAACTCACCATGAGAAAGATCGCGGGACAGATTGCTGACCCGCCCCGACATCGCGGTGACTCGTCTTTTCATGGACAGGTCGGCAACCTGCCCTACGTTATTTTAGTTCGATCGTCATATCCACGTTCATGCCGGGCCGGAGCACCCAGGCGTTGTCTTGCTGTCGGTTTTGAACCTCGGCCCGCACCAAAAACTCATTGCCCGCCTGCACCAGCGGCTTGACGAACACGATCTTGCCCGAAAACGTCTCTTGCCGGCCGCGGTCCAACGTGGCGACGATTTGCACGGGCCGATTTTCCAACTCGGCAGGCGAATACTCTTTGGCGTTCAAAAACCCCTCGACGCGCAGCCGATCGAGCCGCAGCAACCGCATGATCGGGTCGCCGGCCTGCACCCACTCGCCTTCACGGCGAGAAAGCTCGATGACAACGCCGTTCAACGGCGAGACGAGCCGATAGTTTTTCAGCTCCGCGTCGGCGGCTTGCAACTCGGCCTCGCTCACCTTGGCCTGATAGCCGGCGATTTCCCGCTCTTTTTCCGATTTTTCGATGGACAGCACCATCTGGCGATGCGTCAGCAACAACCGCCGCAACTCGGCTTGGGGAACCGTGCCCACGACTTTTTGATTGGCGTCGACGGCCTGTTTGTATTCGGCCTCGGCCACCGCCGCCGCGGCGTCCGCGTAACGGATCGCCGTGTCGTCCTCGGCTTGTTTCTCGGCCGCCTTCAGTTTGTATTGGGCGATCTGCTGCTGCGCGCGGCGAACGTTGTCGTCGATCTGGGCCAGCAACTCGCCGATCACCACCTGCTGACCTTCGCGGACAGGAATCTTCAAAAGGACGCCGGGCGCCTGGGCAGGCACCTGCACCTCTTCGTCCAACGCCAACAAGCAGTTCGGCAGCGTGACCTTCGACTCGGCCGCCCAGAGCGACGGCGCAAAAAACAGACACAAGCAGCCTATCCAAAATCGCATGGCGACACCTCAACGTTCGTTCAATAGGTTCACACTCTCATGACGGAGTTTTTGATGATCTTGCGCCTTCCGGCAGGCAAGACCACTCCTTTTTGATGGCGCTCTAAAAGTATCGGAACAAAATTCTCGACTGAATAAATGCGATCACATCGTGCAACAATACGTATCCGAACACGCTACGGCCGCAATCCACTTGCGCCGTGACCGTGGCGCCGGGCCGCAGGTCGGGCAACTCCGTCTTGTCGATCGCCACCTTGATCAGGACCGTGTTTCCGTCCTCGCCGCGAACCTCGGCGCTGCGATGAATCTCCTCGACCGCGCCGTAGCGGGTCTTGCCCGGCTCGGTCGCCAAACGGTACGGCACCTTCAGCCGGTCTTCGCACGGCGCGTCGGGCGCGATTTCACGGATTCGCGGGCCGAGCTTTTCGTCGGGCGTCGCGGCGGACGCGGCTTCGACGGCTTTCTCAACCTCCTCGTCCGTGGCCGCGTCGCCCAATTTCGCGCGTGTTTGCTGACGCACCAGTTCGCAAAATTGTTCGCGCAGACGGCGGTAAAGTTTTTGCTGGGCCAGCATGAGATGGCCCATGCGGTGTTCGGGCATTTTGAGTTCCAATTGCCACGGTCCGTTCGGATCGGCCACGCGCAAAAGCACCTGGCCGCGTTGGACCGGCCGGTAGATAAGCCGATTTTTCAAATCCCACGTGACGACGATGCCGTCCAGCGGGCTTTTGACGGCCAGCTCCGCCTCCTTGGCCTTGTACAATGCCCACTGAATATCGAGCGACTGTTGTTTCTGCCGCAATTCGGCCTGCTCACCGGCCAATTGATTCCGCTGGTCGATGCTCAGTTTCTTCTCCTCGACCAACGCCCGCTGCACCGCAAACAATCGCTCGCCGGCGGCCATGCGTTGGCCCTGGATGTCGGCCAACGTCGCGGCCATTTCGGTGTTGCGAAGCCGGGCCAGCAGTTGGCCCTTGCGGACCGTTTGCCCATGCTCGCAATACAACGCTTGAACGATGCCGTCAACGCCGGCGAAAATATCCTGCCGGGCGGCCGGCTCCAGCGTGCCCTTCGACTCGACGGTGAACTGCGCCGGCCATATGCCGATCAACAACAGCGCCACGAGCACGGCGCCGCCGATGCTGAGCGTCTTGGGCAGCGTTCGGGCCTCGACGACCCATCGCGATTTGCCGATCGCCCGCCAAAGCGGCATCAAAAACAGATTCTGATGTTCCAAAGCGTTGGCCAACGCCGCGGCGCTGTGCTGGCTGACCACTTCGGCCCGTTGAACCAGATTGCCCGACACGCGGCTGTCTTCGATCTGCTCGATCACCAGCGCGCCGATCGGACGGTCGGGTTCCCGTGACTTGTCCTGCTCGTCGTCTTCCGGCGGCAAAGGACGTCGGAGCGGCAACACGGCCACGGTCTTGGAATGCGACTCGTCGACATACTCCTGCACGGCGTCTTCCACCTGCGGCGGCATGTCGTGGGTGTCGCCGGTGTACCAAACGGCGTCGCCGCTTTGCACCACCGCCGAGGTCAATCGGTCCAACAGCCGCACGACGTTCGACCGCTTGTCGAAGACGTCTTGCCCGCTGATCGCTTCGATCCGGCAACGGTTCCCCTTGCAGATGGCCACGCTCAGCCGGTCGCATTCGACGAGCCGCCGGCCCTCGTTGGCGATCGTGTAGGCGGTTTCCCGCGGATCGAGCGACGCGTGGACCGTCCGGGTAAAATCCTCCAACTGGGTCCAAAGCGTCTGCCGATGCGAGAAGTGCCGCAGTTGATGGCTTTTCAGGAATTCTCCGGCCAGATCGCACATCTGCGTGAGGAACCGGAGATAGCCTTTTTGCGCGGTGGGGCCCGCCTCGGGCCGCTGAAAAATCTCGACCACGCCGACCGCCTCCAGATCGGTCTTCAACAGGCCGAGCACCAGCAGGAAACCGGTCGGATTGGCGGCGGGCGTTTCCTGGTCCAATCCGTCGCCCTGGCCCGCGCCGGAATGCGGCGGCATCAACACGCCCTGACCGCCGGCCAGCGTTTGATACAACAGCCGGGCGTGCTGGGCCTCGCCGGCCTCGGAGTCCCGAATGTGGGCCTCTTGGATGTTGATCTGAAACTGAAGCGTTAAATGGCCCTCGGCGTTGAGCGTCCACACGGCCCCGCCCGCCGCGGCCAGCGCCGACACCACGCGCGGCAGAAAGTCGCCGTAGAATTGCTCGGGGCTGACATCGCTCTTGGACAACTGGGCGACCTCCGCAACCAACGAACGAATCTGCTGCTTCGTCTGTTCGACCAGTTGCGGGTCGATCGATTGTTCTTCGCTCATACTTTTCCTTCGGCCAGGGGACGCCGCATCAAACAGGACCAACCGGGATGACCGGCGGGATTGTTGAGGCTCTCCAGCCGAATGGGTCGGACGTGGAGGAACTCGAACAGTCGGCCCAACTCATCGTGGATTTCTTCTTCGGTGACGACCGGCGGCCCTTCCTCATCCGAATCGCGCGGCGCGCCGGCCAGGCAGAGGTAATACGAACCGGGCCGCGTCACGCGCCAAAGCACGTCGAGAAAACGCCCGAGATTCACCTGCCGCAAACTGTGATAGACGCCGCTGTCGTAGACCAGATCGAACTGGCCCGCCGACCGGGCGAACTCGAAAATGTCGGCCAACACGAATCGGAGCAACGCATCGTATCGTTCGGCCCGAAGCCGCGCCCGCTCCAACGCGATCGGCGAACCATCGACGGCCGTCACCTCGAACCGTCGACGCGCCAACACGACGGCGTCCGCGCCCGTGCCGCAGCCAATCTCCAACACCGTATCCGGCTTCAAGCGATACTCATCCAACACGCGCGTCAACTCGGCGTGCGGCTTGCCAATGTCCCACGGCGGCGTGCCTTCGCGGTACGCGGCATCCCAATCGGCCGGAGTTGCGTATTTCGGTTTCGACGAATGACTCATGATTTCTTCTTGCGTCAAGAAAAGCCACACAGGCCTTAGTTTCCGGCTTTCCCCCGCGATTTGCAAGAGCGGCTTTCCTTGTTTCTACTGAAAAACCTCTCGGCGGACGAATTGCACCTGAGGCGTTCCTCCGCCGGGTGCGGGCTTGCCGCTGAGATGTTCGGCCATGTAACGCTGCCGATCGCGGCCGCCGCGCGGGGGACGAAAATTGTCGCCTTTTTGCAGAATCGGCCTCAACTCCTTGATCCCCCCAAACTCCCGCGAACCCGAAATTTGACACGGAAACCAATGACCCTTGCCCTGATCGTCTTCTAAATAGAACTCGGGGTAGCAGTGGCCGGGCACCCAAACGGTGCGTGCCGGAATGTCGGCCGCCCGACAAACGGCGATCATCAACGAGGTCATGTCCTCGCAATCGCCCGTGCCGTCCTTCAACGCCGCCAAGGCGCCTCTCAGCGGCGTGTTCGCCTTGTATTTCACCTTCTCGCGAACCCAATCGTAAATGGCCTCGACGTGATCCCAGGCCTTTTCCTTGTCGACTCCGATCGTCTTGGCCAATTCCCGGATTTTCGGGTCGCGGGACTCGATTTTCGGACTGGGCAACAGGTAGGCGTGCACGTCGCGAGACAGCTTCTTCGGATCGGGAATCACATAAATGTCCGTCTTTTCCGGCGGCAAAATCACGCTCCGCCGTATCTCAAACGTTTGCAACACCTTCACGGTTTGACCGGTCGAAATGTTGCCGATCCGGATATTCATGATCCGCACGCCGCCGTCGACCGTGTCGAACGAAATCTTGGCCTCCGGCCCGACATCCTCCGCCACCGTGGTCACCTGCTGCTCGGGCCAATTGGTGGGCACCGGCACATAGCCGTTGAGCGTCTTGCACGCTCCGCCCGACGCCTTGACGACCGCGCCGGCCTGCCACCGGGTGGTTTTGCTCTCGCCGGTTTTCGTGCCTGAGGGCTCCCCCTCCTTAAACTGCGCCGCCACCGGCGCAATCAGACACAACCACCCGACGATGACGTAAAACCCCAAACGGATGCGCATGGCACCTCCTCACAATTTCTCTGCTTTATCTATTCTAATTCAAAACCGCCGGAGAAACGGGCAAAAAAGTCCGAAAACGTATTCCACAGAGGCATTAAAGAATACCACCATGGTGTTAGACCGCTTGACCATCGTGGACTTTCGATGCTAAATTGGTGCGTTTGCCATTTTCGAGACTCTTAGCGATCGAGGGCCGTAAGGTGTCTGCTACTTGCGTGATCGGACTGCAGTGGGGCGACGAGGCCAAGGGAAAGATCGTCGATCTGCTCACCGAGCGGCACGACATCGTGGTCCGCTATCAAGGCGGCGCCAACGCCGGCCACACCGTGGTCCGCGATGGTCAGACGTTCAAGTTGTCGCTGGTGCCCAGCGGCATTTTTCGGTCCGAGGTGCAATGTGTCATCGCCGGCGGCGTCGTGATGAATCCGGCCAGTCTGTTGGCCGAGGTCGACGGGCTCGTGCAACGCGGCGTTCGCGTCGAAAAGAATCTGATGCTCAGCGATCGCGCCCACGTGATTTTCCCCTGGCATCTCGAAGAAGACCGACTGCTGGACAAGCAATGTCCCGGCGGCGAGGCGATCGGCACGACGATGCGCGGCATCGGCCCCTGCTATCGCGACAAGGTGGGCCGCTCGCTGGCCATCCGGCTGGGCGACATGTATCGGCCCGACTTCCGTTCGCGCATCGAGTCGATCGTCAACGTCAAGAATGAACTTTTCGGGCGTCTCAGTGCCGGCAACGAACCGCTGGATCCGCAAAAAATCTTCGATGCGTATCACGGCTATGCCCAGCGGCTCCGTCCGTTCGTGGCCGACACGACGGCCTATCTGCTCGACGCGTTGGAGGCCGGTCGCCGCGTGTTGCTCGAAGGCGCGCAGGGCGCCTTGTTGGACATCGACCATGGCACGTTCCCGTTCGTCACCAGCAGCAACAGTTCGGGCGTCGGCGTGTCGGCCGGGTCGGGCGTGCCGGGCCGCTACATCACGAAAGTCGTCGGCATCGTCAAGGCCTACACGACTCGCGTCGGCGGCGGGCCGTTCCCGACCGAACAGGACAACGACACCGGCGAGCATATCCGACGCCGCGGCAACGAGTACGGCACCGTCACGCGACGTCCGCGCCGTTGCGGCTGGTTCGACGCGGTGGCGGCTCGCTACACAACCCGATTGAGCGGCGTCGACGTGCTGGCCGTCATGTTGCTGGACGTGCTGAGCGACCTGCCCGAACTAAAAATCTGCACGGCCTACGAATTGGACGGCCAACGGATTTTCGATTTTCCCAGCCACGTGGACGATTTGCGGCGGGTCGTGCCGGTCTACGAGACGCTGCCCGGCTGGCAACAAGAGATCAGCGGCGCGCAGCGGCTGGCGGATCTGCCCACGAATGCCCGAAAATATCTCGATCGGATCAGCGAGTTGTTGCGCCGGCCGGTCGAGGTAGTGTCGGTCGGGCCCGATCGCCGGCAGACGATCTTCGCCGAGCAAGCCGAAGGAAAATAGTCCATGGAGCTCGAGATTCCGCGCGAGCGGTTGCCGCGGCACATCGCCGTCATCATGGACGGCAACGGCCGTTGGGCCCGACAGCGCGGGCTGCCTCGCGCCGAAGGCCACCGCGCGGGCGCGGCGAGCGTTCGCCGGGTGACCGAAGAATGCGTCCGGCTGGGCATCGAACAACTCACGCTCTACTGCCTTTCGAGCGAAAACTGGAAGCGGCCGGTCGAGGAACTCGAATTTCTGCTGCAATTGCTCGAACACTATCTGGTCGACGAACGCTCGCACGTGCTTGAGCACAACATCCGCGTGCGGTGGATCGGCCACCGCGACGGATTGCCCGACGGCGCCTTGCGGGAATTGGACGAAACGGTTCGTCAAAGCGCCGCCAACACGGGCCTGTGCGTCTGCCTGGCGATCAATTACGGCGGCCGC
The DNA here is from genome assembly GCA_039698075.1 of Thermoguttaceae bacterium. Lineage (GTDB taxonomy): Bacteria > Planctomycetota > Planctomycetia > Pirellulales > Thermoguttaceae > JAJFVC01. Next base: position 13,372 of record JBDKTJ010000004.1, read on the forward strand.
GCCGAGATCGTCGACGCCGTCCGTCGCGTGGCCGACGAAGTGCGCCGCGGCGAACTGACCCCGGAGGCCGTCACCGAGCAGTCGCTGTCCGACCGGCTCTACACGGCCGGCATGCCCGATCCCGATCTGCTGATTCGCACGGCCGGCGAAATGCGCGTGAGCAATTTCCTGCTATGGCAGATCAGCTACGCGGAGCTTTGGGTGACCGACGTCTGCTGGCCCGACTTCGACGAGCAGCAGTTGCACGCCGCGCTGGAAAACTACGCCGCCCGACAGCGACGTTTCGGCGGATTGACCCGCCCTAGCGAGCAATAGGCGGGACTATCCTCGCGGAAACTGCCGACAGTATTCATAAAGCGCCATCGCCGTGGCCGTGGCGGCGTTGTGGGCGTAGGGTCGTCCGTAAACCGGAATCTCCACGACCCGGTCGATCGCGCGCAGCACCTCCGGATCGATGCCCGAGCGCTCGTTGCCCACCACCAACACGGCCTTGCGAGGAAACGCGAATTCAAAGATCGACACGGCGTTGGACGTCTGTTCGAGGCCGACGATCGCAAACCCCTCGGCGCGGAGTCGTTCGAGCACCGGCGGCAACGTGCGATGCACCTCGACTTGCAGCACTTCGCCGGCGTCGCGGGCTATTTTACCGATCGGCCGGGCGTTGCCGCAGCAGAGGATGCGCGTCACGCCGCAGCAGCCCGCCGCGCGCATGATCCGCGACAAATTAATATTGCTCCGCATCGGCGGACAGGCCACGATCAGCTCGCGGGGTCGATCCAACACGGCAGGCGGTTTGTGTCGTTCCTGAATAAAGTCGGACATGGTCGTCCCCGCAAAATGCACCGGCGGCCCAATAAATTTTCGTTTACAACATCGCGGCTCGAATGGCCTCCCAAAGATGCGGACCTTCAAGCCACAGGATCACAGCCACGCCGGTCAGCGATTCGCCGGCGATCAGGCCGGAAGAGCCGCTGATGACGTATTTTTCGGCGCTCTCCGCGTTTCCCTTGGTCCACAGCCACGCGATCAGCGCGCCGAGGAACATCGAGATTGAATTGGACGCGGGCACGACGCCGGCGATCCCCAGGCCGGTGGCCGACGGCAGCCATCGCACCCAGCGACGCGGCAGATATTCTTCGGCCAACGTCAGCACGGCGCCCAGCGCGCCGCCGATCAACATGGCCCAGCCGGTGCCGCGCGGCAATCCGCCGAGCCCTTTGTTGAGCACCTCGGCCACGGCCGCCCAGACCTTGGCCGACGGGGCCGGCAGTTGCGCCGTGCCGAGATTGGTTTCGGCCGCGGCTTGCTGCGATCCGTCCGCCGCCGGCGCGGGCGTTTTGACCACAATCGTGTAGATCGGCACGCAAAACAGAATGCCGGCCACGACGCCGAAAAATTGGGCCAGCGTCTGCCGGCGCGGATTGCTGCCCAGCAGGTAGCCGGACTTCAAATCGGTCAGCAGATCGGCCGAATGCGACGCGGCGCCGGCGGTGATCGAGGCCGTCATCAAGTTCGTGGTCATGTTGGAGGGCGAGATCACGCCGTAGGCGAGCTGCGTGATTTTGCCCATCGCGCTGATCGGCGTGATGTCGGTCTCGCCGGTCGCCCGGGCCGCGACAATCGACAGCAGAAACGTCAACGCGACGGCCACGATGCCCATCCACCAACTGATCTGAAATCGCCACATACCAAGCGCGACGCACGCCGAGCCCGACAAAAGAACGCCCAGCACGAACCACCAGGCGGGCGCCTCGACGTCCGCCAACGGATCTCGGCGTTCGCCTTCACGTCCGAAAATCGCCGCTAATTCTCCGAACGCCCGGGCGATCGTCCGCCATCGCATGGCAAACGCCAACAGCCCGGATGCGACCATCATCGCGGTCGAGGGCCAAAGGATCCACTTGACGATTTCTCGATAGCCGCCGCTGGGGATAACGCCCTGCTCGATCAACCGCGGCGCGAGGACGCCGTAATAAATCACCGCGCCCACCAGCAGCGACACGCCGACGCGGATGCCCATGATCGCACCGGCCGCGACCATGATCGTCGATCCCTCGAATCCGATCGTCAGCCGCTCGATCAGGCCTTGTCCGCCCGGCCAGATCGGCAGGGCGTCGGGCAGCGTGCATCGTTCGAGCCGCTCGGCCCAGACCTGCGGCAGCGAGAACCGTTCTTTCAGCGAGAGGCCGATCAAGCCGAGGTTGGCCCAGATTTTCACGCCGCAGCCCGCCAACGCGGTCCACAGCAGGGCCTTGGCTTTCTGCATCGCTTCGGCGCCGGCCGCATGGATGCCCTTGAGCGTCTCGGCCGTGGCGATGCCGGTGGGAAACGGCAACTGGTCGATGTTGATCAATTGACGTTTCAGCGGGATGGCCATGCAGACGCCCAACGGCGCGATGGCGCCGAGCCAAAGCATCATTTCCCACCACGTCAACACGCGGCCGGTAGCCATGTAGAGCGCCGGAATCGACGAAACGAGCCCGGCCGTCGAAATGTAACCCGCCGCGCTGGCCGCGCTCGACATCGTCAGGTTTTCGAGGATCGTAAACGGACGCCGGCGATAGGCCGGCACGATCGCCTCCAACACGCGGAACACCGCAAAGGCGATGACACACGCGGTGATCGTCACGCCCAGTCCCCAGCCGGTCTTCAGGCCCACGTACAGATTGGAGATCGACATGACGCCGCCGATCGCCATGCCGCTGAGGATCGCCCGGGGCGTGAACTGCCGGACCTGATCGCCTTGATAGACGTTTTCGAGCCACCACCGGGCCTGATCCTCGTAGGATTTCGGCTCGGGCGGCGTCACGACGTCGGACGGTTCGGCGAACTCAAATTCGTCTTCGGGCGGAATAGCGTCTTTCGAGGGCATTTTTTGGACGATCTCCGACGGCGGCCGAATTGGGGGGCCGTGAGGTCAAATTTTCCCGGCGTCGGCCAATCGCACCAGTTGCGGGATCAATCGGCAGGCGGCGCGCGAACGATGGCTCAGATGGGCCTTCACGCCCACGCCCAATTCGCCGAACGCGCGGTGGTATTCGACAATCTCGAACAGCGGATCGTATCCAAAACCGCCGGAGCCGCGCGGGGCGAACAGCATCCGACCTCGGCAGGCGGCCTCGCTTTCGGCCACCACCACGCCTTGCGGATCGGCCACCGCGATGTGACAGACAAACCGCGCCGTGCGACGCTCCAACGCGAGGTCGCCCAACTGCTCCAACACCAGGCGGTTGTTCGACTCGTCGTCGGCGTCCGGGCCGCTGTAGCGGGCCGAAAACACGCCGGGCCGGCCGTCCAACGCGTCCACCTCCAGCCCGCTGTCGTCGGCCAGCACCCAACGGCCGAGATGTCGCGCGTAGCCGGCGGCTTTCAGTCGGGCGTTCGCCGCGAACGTGTCGCCGTCTTCGGTCACCTCGAAATCGACGGAGAAATCGGCCAGCGTTTTCAACTCCACGCCGACCGGCCGAAGCAATTGAGCCAGTTCGAGTCCTTTTTTACGATTCGCGGTGCCGAGAACGAGCATGGAATGGTTGGCTATTGGTGTGTGGTTCAAAGATTCCAGTATAACGATTCCGTCCACCAACCACGAACCACTAGCTGCTACTATTCCCGCCCCCTCATTGCGGTGCTGAACGATCGCTTGGGGGTTTGGATGGGTTTGGGTTCCAGGTCGAACGGAATGCCCACCAGATATTTAACATCCGCGTGCGCATACTGGTCCATGCCCGTCGATTTCAGAAGGCTTTCGAATTCCGGTTTCAGCTTTTGCGTCGCGTTTGGATCGGCGCCGAAGGTTTTCACGATCCTGAGCACTTCGGGATTCAAAATCATTTGGCCGTTGGCTTGTTGCGAGCCGACCGAACTGAAGCTGCCCACGGTGACGATGCTCATGTTGCGATCGTGGAACTCGTAGGCTTCGTAGCCTTTCATGCGCAACGCCTTGGCCAGGCGATGGGCCTTGTCGGCGGCTTCGGCCAATCCGCTTCGCATCGTTTTTCGGCCCTCTTGAATCGCCCGAATATCCTCCTGCTTGATGACCACCTCGCCTCGGAACGTGGCCACTTGGACCGTGTATCGGCCCGGGCATTCCAACAGGCTGAACTCGGCGTTTTTGTTCATTTCGACGACGACCGAATCGACGACGTTTCGCTGGGCGAAATAGTCGGACGGAAGCATCGGATTGGGAACCAGAAAGGCGTGGCCCATCGGTCCGAGGTCTTTCTTTTCGCTGCCGATCGCCTCATAGACCTGGCGTTGGATCATGCGCCAGCCGGTCAGGGTTTGGTTGGTTTTCTTGCCTTCCTTGACTTCCAGCGCGGCGGGCGCGGCATATTTGACTTTTTGCAGCGTCTTTTTGGCTTCCTCGTCGTCGGCGTTTGAATAGTTGCCGACCAACACGGCCATTTCGCTCAACTTGGGATGCCGGGCTTTTTCTTTGTTCTTGCTGTCTTTGTATTTCATGTAGGCGAACTTGCGCGGCCGACCGAACTCGTCCACGCCCCGCCCTTGCGCTTCGCCCGGATCGAAATGTCCTTCGTACGTGTAGGCCGGCAGCTTGTAGCGCTTGCGCAATTCGTAGACCAACTCGCGCGCCTGTTTTTCGGCGCCGTCGCCGGAGAAGCTGCACGCCATGATGAGCCACGGCCCGTTGTCCTCGCTCAGCGCGTACGACTTTTCGGGATCGGCGTCGACGCCGCGCAACGAAAGCAAATCGCTCCAAGGCGCCGCCTGCGTGGCTGAAGCGATGGCCCCCATCACGCCGACGACCATCCACAACCGGAACATCCGTTTTCCGAGCATGGCTACTCCTTTCCCGATAAACAAGTCGCGAAAAGTGTAGCAGGGCCGCCGTTTCAACGCCAGAGCGAATTGTCGGGCGGCGGGCCGAAAAACGCTCAAAACACCCGATTCTTTTTTCCCGAGAAATCGACCTTGACGCAATCGGCGGAATGTCCTATTCTCGCCGCCTCAAGAGTGAATCCACGTGGATGGGTCTGCATCTGGGGCTTTCGCTTGCGGGCGAAAACTCTGCGGACCATGAAGCGAAGGGCCGCTGGCATGGATGCGAGCGGCTCGCTTCAAAACCGAAAACCTGATCGGTCGCCGTCAAGCGATTCCGCCCCGTGCGAGGATCGCGATGTGCGACGCTGCGTCCAATCGCTCCCGGAACAGTGTCGTGTCCTTAGCCCCCCTGGGACACCGCTTTTCCGGGGGCCCTTTTTTTGCGCACGACGCATCGGCCGCAACAGAACGCAGCTTACCGATCTTTCTCGGTAAAATGTTCGAGGCCGTGCGTCTTGGCGATGACCGTCACGCCGCGGTCCGTCACGGTGAACCCTCGACTGCGGTCCAAGTCGTGGTCGTAGCCGATCTCGATGCCGGCGGGCACGTGAACGCCCTTGTCCAGAATCGCGCGGCGAATGCGCGCGTAGCGGCCTACGTCGACGTTGTCGAACAGGATCGAATCTTCGACGTGCGCGTAGCTGTTGATGCGCGAGTCCGGCCCGACGATCGACCGCTCGAGTTGGCCGCCCGAGACGATGCACCCCTGGCAGATGATGCTGTCGAGCGCCTGCCCGCGACGGGCCGACGCCCCTTGCTCGGCGAAGACGAATTTCGGCGGCGGCAAGTTCGGCTGATACGTCCGAATCGGCCAGTCGCTGTCGTACATATTGAGCTGCGGATCGACGGAAATCAGGTCCATGTTGGCGTCGAAATACGCGTCCAACGTGCCCACGTCGCGCCAATAGGCGTCTTTCTTCCGGTTTTCGTCGGTGAAGGGGAAGGCGAAGACCCGATGCGTGTGGATGACCGCCGGGATCAGGTTGTGGCCGAAATCGTGATGGCTGCCGTGACGCGTCGCGTCCAGACAAAGCTGCTCGAATAAAAATCGGGCCGTGAACACGTAGACGCCCATCGAGGCCAGCGCGTGCTTCGGATCGCCCGGAATGGATTTCGGACGCTCGGGCTTTTCCTCGAACCCCAACACGCGGTGGTCGGCGTCGATCTCCAACACGCCGAACTGACGCGCGGCCACCTCGACCGGAAACTTCAACGTCGCGATGGTCGCGTCCGCGTTGTTCTCGATGTGGCGTTCGACCATCTTGGCGTAGTTCATCTTATAGATGTGGTCGCCGGCCAAGATGATGACGTATTTCGGACGTTCCTTTTCGATCGTGTAGATATTTTGATAGACGGCGTCCGCCGTGCCTTGATACCAATGTTCGTCGATCCGCTGCTGCGGAGGCACCACGTCGAGGAACTCGCCCAACTCGCGGCAAAAGTACGACTGCCAACCGAGATTGATGTGCCGATCGAGGCTCATCGCCTTGTACTGCGTCAGCACGAGATTCTTGCGAATCCCGCTGTTCAGACAGTTCGAGAGCGTGAAGTCGACGATCCGATATGCCCCACCGAACGGCACCGCGGGCTTAGCCCGATCGCGGGTCAACGGCTCCAGCCGCGACCCCTTCCCGCCGGCCAAGATGACGGCCAAAACATCCTTCATTTCCAGCCCCTCGTTGACATGTCTTCGTGACTCTCGACTATAGCATGGCCTGGAATGGAAGCAACTTCGCTGCGAATTCTATCGGTTTCGTCCGCTCAAATAAAGAGCAGAACCCGATGGCGTTGTCCTTCTCGGCCCTCCACCTTTCGCTCTCGTTCAAAGCCACTGCCGGTGCCAAAGTTCCAGAATCAGCAGCGACCAGAGCCGATAACCATGATTGAAACGATTTTGCTGGTGCTCGTCGAACAACTGCCGGACCGCCTCCGGCCGAAAATAGCCCCGCCGGAGGGTTTTTGAGTCAAAAAGCACATCGCGAGCAAAATCTTTCAGCTCATGCCGAAACCAATGATCCAGCGGCACGCCGAACCCCATTTTCGACCGTTTTTGGATCTCCCCGGGAATCAAGTCCCGAAACGTCTCTCGCAAGATCCGCTTCCCGCGGCCCCATCGGAACTTCAAACGTCGCGGCATCCGGGCGGCCAGCTCTACGACGCGATAGTCCAAAAACGGCTGCCGACATTCCAGCCCGTGGGCCATCGACGCGATGTCCACCTTTGTCATCAAATCGCACGGCAGATACGTGACCAGATCGGCCAGGCTAAACGCCGTCACTCGATCGCGGCGGTCGCATCGGGCCAATGCGTCGGTCAGAAAATCCAACGGATCGTGATCGGCCACCGAGGCCGCCAATTCGTCGCTGTACAATCGGGCCCGACGCGCCTCGCCGAAAATCGCGATCCACTCCAAATACCGCTGCGCCGATGGACGGTTGAGCATCTCCACAAAACGCTTCCAACGCCGCACGGGCGACTTTTGCCGCGTGCCCGACGGAAGCCGCTGCCAGAAGCGGCCCGCCAACAAACGCCGCAACACGCCCGGCAGCCGATCGAACCCCTCGGCCAGCCACACGGCCAGATAACGCGGATAGCCGGCGAACAACTCGTCGCCGCCGTCGCCGCTGAGGGCCACGGTGACGTGCCGCCGGGTCAACTCCGAAACGTACCACGTCGGCACGGCCGAACTGTCGGCCATCGGCTCGTCGTAATGCCAAACCAGCCGCGGCAAAATCGCCATCGCGTCGGGGCGGACTTGAAATTCCTCGTGGATCGTGCCGAATCGCTGCGCCGCCACCCGGGCGTAGTGCGTCTCGTCGAACTCGGCCACCGGAAAACCGATCGAAAACGTCCGGACCGGCTCGCGGGCCAACTGCGACATCAGCCCGACGACGATCGTCGAATCGATCCCGCCCGACAAAAACGCCCCCAACGGCACGTCGCTCTGCAGCCGCGTCTCGACGGCCGAGGTCAGAAGCGATCGCAACTGCTCAGCATATTGCCGGCCGGGCAGATCTTCTTCCAGATTGAAGTCCGGTCGCCAAAAAGCCCGAACTTCGAGCCGGCCGTCCTGCCAGATCGCACAATGGCCTGGCGGCAGCTTCGCAACGCCCCGGAAAATCGTGCGCGGATGCGGCACGTACTGATAGGCCATGAAATCGTCGAGCGCCGCGGGATCGATCTCGCGAGGCACGCCCGGCGCTTCCAAAATCGACTTCAATTCGCTGGCGAACAACAGCCGGCCCGGCTCGTGACGATAAACCAGCGGCTTCTTGCCCATCCGATCGCGGGCCAGCACGAGTCGCCGCCGCCGGGCGTCCCAGATGGCCATGGCGAACATCCCGTTGAGCTGCGAAAACATCTCGCAGCCCTCGTCCTCGTACAGATGCACGAGCGTTTCGGTGTCGCAGTGATCGGTCTGAAACCGATGGCCCGCCGCTTCGAGCCGTTCGCGCAGCGGGCGGAAGTTGTAAATCTCGCCGTTGAAGACGATCCACACCGAGCCGTCCTCGTTCGACAGCGGTTGCCGTCCGCCGGCCAGATCGAGAATCGAAAGCCGCCGATGCCCGAGCGCCGCCCCGACGCCCGACTTGGTTTCGGCAAGAAAAGTTCCTTCGTCGTCCGGGCCGCGATGACGCAACACGTCGATCATTCGCCGAAGCGTCGCGGGCTCCAAGGCGTCGTTCGCGTCATTCCAAACCGCACCGGCGATTCCGCACATAATCAGGAAGTTTTTGAGGAAGATGGGGGGCGGGAACCCAAGGACTCCAAAACGGCGTCAAATATTCCGGACTCTCAAAAAACTACCCCAACACCGCGCGATACAATGCTACGTGTCGCTCGATCATCCGCTCGACGCTGAACTCGGTCTGCGCCCGGGCTCGACCGGCGGCGGCCATCCGAGCAGCCAGCGCTGAATCGTTCAACAGCCGATTGGTCCATTTGGTCAACGCCGCGCGATCGCCCAACGGAATTAAAAAACCCGTCTCGCCGGCGACGACCAACTCGCGCGTACCGGGAATGTCCGTGGCCACGACCGGCACGGCGGCCGCCATCGCTTCGAGAATCACGTTCGATTGGCCTTCGTAGCCGCTGGTGGACCAAAGCACGTCGAAATGCGGAAGCAGTCGGGGCACGTCGTTGCGATGGCCGAGAAAATGCACGCGATCCTGAATTTCGCACAAGTCGCGGAACCGCCGCAATCGGTCGCGCTCCGGACCGTCTCCGATCACCAGCAAATGGACGTCGTCGCGGATCACTTTCAACAGGTCGGCCGCCCAGATGGCGTCTTTCACCCGTTTTTGCGGCCAAAGCCGACCGACCAGTCCGACGAGTTTCGCCGTTTCAGGCAATTCCAACTCGGCCAGCAACTGGCGGCGCGTTCCCGTCGGCGGCTGCGGAGTCACGACGCCATTGGGAATCACGCACACGCGATCGGCGGGCGTGCCGTGCCCGACGTAAAAGTCCCGCACGCCCTCGCTGTTGACCACGACGCGGTCGGCGCGGACGGCCAACTGACGATCGGCGGCCAACTGCCACCGGCTCTTCCACGGATCGACGCACCGCTGGCCCACCAGGAAATGCGGAACGCCGCACATCCGCGCCGCCGCGAAACCGTAGGTGTTGGCCGCGAACATCCAACCGTGGATCAACTCCGGCCGCCATTGGGCGATGAACCGCCGAAGCCTCTGGAACGCCAACGGATCAAGTTTCCATCGCTTGCCGATCACGGTCACGGGAACGCCGGCCTTGGCCAATCGTTCTTCCAACGGCCCGCCGCGCGTCAGGGCGCACACGCCCATCTCGAACTCGTCCCGCGGCAACCCTTCGGCCAGCAGACACAGTTGTTTCTCGGCGCCGGATCGGTCGAGAGTCGGGATCAGCAGCAAAACGCGTCGGCTCATGCCTTCGGCTCCTCGCCCATTTCGCCGGGCTCAAGCGCCGCCAGACACGGCAGGTTGCGGTATCGGTCGCGGTAGTCGAGTCCATAGCCCACGACAAAGGCGTTGGGAATCGTGAATCCGACGAAATCCGGCTTCAGGGCCACTTGGCACTGTCCTTCCTTCTGGAACAACACGGCGGTGCGCACGCTGACGGGCCCTAGCTCGTCGATCTGCGGAACCAGGTCCCAAAGGGTGTGTCCGGTGTGAAAAATGTCGTCGACCAGCAACACATGCCGGCCCCGAACGCCGTAGGAAAGCAGATCCTCGTCGATCACCAACGGCCCAAGACAGACGCCCTTGGCGTGATCGCACCGGGCCTGAACCATGTCGACGCGCAGCGCGACGTCCAGCAACCGGACCAGATCGGCCAGGATCACGATGCTTCCGGTCAGCACGCCGATCAGCGTCAGCGGCTTGTTGACGTAATGTTGTTGGATCTCGCCGGCCATGCGGCGGATGCCCTCGCGGATTTGCTCTTCGGTCAGCAGAGTTTTCATCGGCGGCTCCCTTGCAGGCAAAACAGGTTCGCATCGTCATCGACCAATGCGACGTGTCGCGGCCTGCGTTTCTTACGTGTTTCCGCGGTTTTGTAAGTATAGGCCATTGTAACGCGGGAACGGCGATTCGCCCAGACGGCGTGCGGCGCGGCCCACGCGAACTCACCGCGTGCGGACGCCGCCCGACGGCTGAGCGCCTTGGAGCGATTGGACCCCGACGCTCTTCACCTGCCCGGTTTTACGCCAATAGAGGATTTTTTGCATGACGACATGCTCCGGCGGCACGCCCGGCTGCGTTTGCTGAAACAGTTCCGCCGGGTTGCGGCCGTCGCCGTCGAGGACCAGCAGGTCTTTGGCTTCTTCGTAGGTGATGCGCTGCGCCCGAGCTGTGTAGACGGAGCTTTCGGCCACGGCGTTGCCCGTGGCGGCCAGTTCGATCGAGCGGCGGCCGCCCAGCGGCGGAACGATGTGCGACACGTCGAGCTGATCGCAATGGACCACGACGCCGTCGCGGCCCAGCTTGTCCGGATCCTCGGTCATCAGCATCGCGTCCCAATCGTTGACCGGCGCGTAGGTCACGACGACGCGGTCCTCGAACTTCAAGGCCCGCTGCAACACGTTTCCGGTGACCGATTTTTCAAATTTTACCCGCATGTTGTAAAGTTGGTCCGGGTTGCCGCCCGACGAGCTCGCCGGTGCGACGGAGACCGAACCGTTCAAGGGATTGGCCGACCCGCGATATACGCTGTTCAACCAGCCCGCCCCGCCGTTCAATTCGCCGCTGAGCAGATTGACGCCCAGATCGGTCAACTGCATCCAATCGTGCGACGTGAGTTGTTGGCGCGGATCGAACGACCGGCTCTCGACCAACACGCCGCCGCCGCAGGAAAGCGTTTCCACCAGCGGCGCCACCGACGACGCGGTCCGCCCAAAATGAATCGGTTCCTGGAGCCGCACCTCCAACGTGTCAGTGTTCAATTGGATCTCGGCCGTGTTCGCATCGAACCGGACTTGCCGGGCCGAGGCGACCACCGCCTTGTTGAACTGAGCCCTCGCGCCGTCGAACTCCATGTCGCGACGCCAATCGACCGTCAACAGTCCGGCCGGGTCGGTCGGATCGGTCGACGGCGGCTCGCCGCGCTGCCGCAACAGGACGTCCATCCGCCCGGGCCCGTCGATCCACAGGCGATTCGCGCCGATGTCGAGCCGAATGTCCGCGCCGCTCAGTCCAAGCCCGCGGCCTCCGACATGGGCGGGCCGGCCCGAAACGGTCGCCGTGCCGGTGGTTTCCGACAGATTGCTGGCCTCCAACCGGTCGCCGCGCAGGCAGATCGGCTGCTGTCCCGGCTGTGCGGTTTGGGTCTCGATCAGTTCGACGCCGTCCTCGATGGTCAAATCGGACAACGACGCCTGCTTGCGTCCGATCGCCATTTGAACGCGAACCAACCGGCCCGAGATCTCAAAGCGGGACAGCGCCGCCTGATTTTGCGGCGATGGTTGCGCGACGGGCGTCCGCGGGGAAGTGGCCGGCTGCGCGCCCGCCCCACCCTGCCCTGCCCCGGAATACAAGCCGGGTCCGACCCCTTCCGCTCTTTGCTGAAACCACACTTGCAGCTCTTCGATTTTTTTGCTGGCCATTTGCGGCGAGTTCACGTGGACGTTGCCGCGAGCGCCCAATCGGCTCGGCCACCATTGAAACCGGCGATTGGGACCCGGCGGCGACGTTTCCGAAAGCCAGAGAAAAATGCCGTCCGCCTGCAACTGTCCGAAACCGGGCGATTCCAACTGCGCGCCGCCGGTCAGCGAGATTCTCGGGTCCTGACCGTCCCGGTCGATCCGCAACTGGTCTTTCCAGGTGGCGACCAACGATTGGTCGGGCCGGTCCGGCGAACGCGCCGTCAAGCGGCCAGGCCCTTGCGAAGTCGCCCGACCCATGCGGCCGTCCGCCCCCATCTGATAGTAAAGACTTCGGGCGTGGATTTCGTCGAGCCCTTGTTGGAGAAACACTTCTTGGCCGCCTTCAAGCAGGATGGCCTTGAGTTGCAGATAATATTGGATGCGTTCGGCGCGGGCCGTCAGGTTTCGTCCCGGGGCCGTGACGACCACCGGATTGCCGCAAGCCTCCAACCGTTCGGGCGTGAGCTCCATCGAGCCCGGCGTCTTTACGGCGTCGTTGCGACGGGCGAAATAGAGCGACAGCCGATCGCAATCGATCTGATGCGCCGGACCGTTGGGGTCTTCCTTGATCATAACGCCCACATTGTCGTGAAACGTGGCCACGCGGTTGACCACGTCAAACCGGAACGGTCCCCGGCAGTTGATTTCGACCGGGATGCTGGTCGCACGTCCGCCGGGCTTGGCGCCATTCGACGCCATCGTCTCGCCCAAGTCGAGGTGAAGCTGTTCGACCTGTCCGAGCTCAAATGTTTCAACGCCGACGATGTTCATGCCCACGGCGTCGCCGGATCCGGCCGGCCCCGAGAGCAACTTAATCCGCAAGTTTCGGCCGCGTCCGTAATGCGGTCCCCATCGAAAATTGACCGGGTTCGGCGTCGTAACGACCTGCCCGACCAACCGAACGTCCTGCGTGTCGATCCAAAGATCGTCTTCAGGGCCGGGCTCCTTCCAATCGCTTCGGATCGTGACGGGCCCGTCGAGCCGTCCGCCGGTCAACCGCCCGATCTTGGCCTGATTGAAGCTCAACGGTTTGTCGAATTTCAACCACGCGCTCCGCGCCTCCAAGATGATCGATTGCCGACGACGTTGGGCCTCGTCGCCGGGCGCGTCCGACCCGAAAACGATCGTGCATGGCCGGAACGTCACGGCGCCGTCGCTGAGAGTTTGGTATTCCTGAAACAGCAGCTTCGCGCGATCGTCGTCAAACGCCAGCACTTTGGTCTTTTTCGGGTCCAACACCTCGGGCGGCAAAATCCCTTTTAACGAATTCAACCCCGGATCGATGTCGCCCTCATCGGAATTGGAGCCGGTCATCGGCTCGACGGCGTGAGATCCGGCCGGCGGCTCAACCCAGGGAACCACCACAAGCCAATACACCCAGTACGCGACCAGCACGACTGCAAGACTGCCGGCGATGCGAGTGATTCTGGGCATAGGGGGAATTTAGGGATTAGGGATTAGGGATTGGGGATTAGCACCAAAAAAGCGTCTTTTTCAAGAATCTAATCCCTAATTCCCAATCCCTAATCCCTCCTCTACTGGTACATTTGAATCAAATCTTCCCAGCGGGCCTGGGCCTTCAGGATCAGTTCGACGACCTCGCGGACGGCACCCGATCCGCCGGGCAATTGGGTGACGTAATGGGCCGCCTTGCGCACTTCCGGACACGCGTCGGCCACGGCCACGCCGAATCCGACGGCCCGAATCGCCGGCAGGTCGGGCAAATCGTCGCCCAGATAGCACACCTGCGACGGCGCGAGCCGCAACTCGTCGGCGATCGCGCACACCGCCGCCTGTTTGTCGTCGACGCCTTGTCGGACCAAATCGATGCCCAACTCGGCCGCCCGCATCCGAACCAGATTCGAACTACGATGCGTGATCAGCCCGAACCGATAGCCGGCCTTGCGCCAAAGCCGGATGCCGAGCCCGTCGCGGACGTGGAATCGCTTGCTTTCAATGCCCTGGTTGTCGAACACGATGCCCCCGTCGGTCAAAACGCCGTCGACGTCGGAGAGAATCAATCGCAAAGGGCGACACTGCGGATCGAGAGACATGAGAACGTGCATCCAAGTTTCAAAAAGTTTTCGAATCCTCAATCGCCGCGGGGCCAACGGCTTCCCAAAGGCATTTGCGTTCGTTTTACGGCCCCACCACGCGCAACGTCGTCGGTTTCGCGGCCGCCGGTTCCGGCTCTCTCGGCAACAACGCCACGACGTCGGTGATGTCGATCAATCCGACGGGCTTTCCGTCCGCGTCGACCACGGGCAGCTCACTGATCTTCCGCGCCGCCATCAGCGACACGGCCTCGACCATCATCGCGCCGGACGTGACGCGCAGCGGTTTTTCGGTCATCACCCGCGCGACCGGGCCGTCCAACTCGGCGTCGCGATGCCGCTCGAACAATCGGGCCAGGTCGCTGTCGGTGAAAATGCCCGCCAAACGACCCGCCGCGTCGACCAACATCGTCGCGCCGGTGCGTCGGCCGGGCCTTCGGGCCGCGACCAACACCTCGCGGACGGTCTGTCCCTGATCGGCCACGCGGCACTGGTCCAACGGCCGCATGTGCTGATCCACCTTGCTCAACTGATAGCCGAGACTGCCGCCCGGATGAAACCGCGCGAAATCCTCCCGCCCGAAATGCCGCATCCGGCTGACCACCAGCGCCAACGCGTCGCCGACGGCCAACATCGCCGTGGTGCTCGTGCTGGGGGCCAAGCCCAACGCGCAGGCCTCCTCCAACGCGCCCAATTCGATCGTCACCGACGCCGTGCGGCCCAGCGTGCTCTCGGCCTTGGCCGTGATGGCCACAATCGGCACGCGCAGCTCGACCAGCGACGGCAACAGGCGGACAATCTCTTCCGTCTCGCCGCTTTGCGAAAGCATCAACACGACGTCGCAACGCCGCACGCGGCCCAAGTCGCCGTGCACCGCCTCGGCCGGATGCAAGTCATGGCTCGGCGTGCCGGTCGAAGCCAACGTCGCCATGATTTTCTGGCCGACCAGGCCGGCCTTGCCCATGCCGCAGACGATCACGCTGCCTTGGCACTCGAAAACCAACCGCACGGCCCGACAAAACGACTCGACGTCGAGCCGATCGGCCACTTGGACCAACGCGCGGCTCTCGGTCAAAATCACCTGTCGGGCGAAACGGAGTTGCTCGAAAGGGCTCAGGTTGTCCGCCGTCGCGGCGGCTTCCATGCTCATCGGTTCGTCAATCCTTTGACGCGGGGGGAAAATCGTCCGGACAATCACCGAGGATTGTAGCCAGTCGGGACGTTTGGGGCAATGTAAACCTTGCCGCCGCAACCCCCTCGCATTGGAGGGGATGTGCAGGCATCCGCGCCCCTAGCGGGCCCGAATCGGTTCCGATACAATGAGAGGTTCGCAAAATGACACTTCGGTTTTTGCAGGAGTTTCAGAAGTTTTATGATTGTCACCACCAAACAACTTTTCCAGCACGCCTACGGCCGATACGCCGTCGGGGCGTACAACATCAACAATTTGGAGCAGACCGTCGGACTGTTCCGCGGCAATCTGGGCAAGTCGAAATCGAACGACGACCCGGTGAATCCGGCCACCAGCGCCCCGTTTATCTTGCAGATTTCGCGCGGCGCCCGCGGCTACACCGACAAGCGGTTCCTCGAAGCCATGATCCGCACGGCCGACGAGGTCTTTCCCGAGGTGATCTTCGCCGTCCATTTAGACCACGGCACCGAAGAGGTCTGCTACGATTGCATCGACAGCGGATTTTACAGCTCGGTGATGATTGACGCCTCGCACGAGGAGTTCAAGAAGAACATCGAGACCACCCGCAAGGTCGTCGAACGAGCCCACGCCAAGGGCATCGTCGTCGAGGCCGAGTTGGGCCAGCTCGGCGGCGTCGAGGAAGACGTGGTCGGCAGCGTCCGGCTGACCGATCCGGCGCAGGCGGCCGAGTTCATCGACAAGAGCGGCTGCGATTCGCTGGCCGTGGCCATCGGCACCTCGCACGGCGCGTTC
>JBDKTJ010000005.1:0-15840 GCA_039698075.1 Thermoguttaceae bacterium
ACCGGTCCAAAACGTTCCAACCGGCGTCCGTCGCCAAAATCGAGCAGTTGATAATCGTTCGCGGTCACTTTTTGCCGAGCCGTCGTTGGGCCTGAAAAAACTGGCTGAGGATTTGAGAGCACGGTTCGGCCAACACGCCGGCGACGGTTTCGGCGCGATGGTTCAGTCTCGGATCGTTCAACAATCGGTACAGCGTATCAACGGCCCCGGCCTTCGGATCGGTCGCGCCGTAGACTACTCGCGGAATCCGAGCTTGCACGATCGCCCCGGCGCACATCGGACACGGTTCCAACGTCACATAGAGCGTGCAACCATCCAACCGCCACGACGCTCGAGCAACGGCCGCCTGGGTAATGGCAATCATTTCGGCATGGGCGGTCGGATCGCGCAACTGCTCCCGCTGGTTGTGCGCCCTGGCAATCACTCGACCGGCATGGACGATCACCGCGCCGATAGGCGCCTCGTCCTCGTCCATCGCGGCCCGGGCCTCTTCCAAGGCAATTTCCATGAAACGATCATGCTCGGCGTCGGACATGGCACTGTTCATTCCAGCGTAAGTTCGAGCGGCTTGGCCAACACCGTGCCGATCGCGCCGCCTTGGCCCACTCCGGCCACGCGAAGCGTTACGGGCCCGGCGCCCAACAGATTGGCCGGAATCTCAATTTGCCCCGACTCGCCTTGCAGACGACCTACAACGCGGCTGCCTTGAATGACCACAATGGCGGTCGAACCCGGCGAACGGACCGCAAGCGAGATCGGCGCATCGGCCCGCAACGGCGACTTGGTCGTCACCGACGCCTCGATCGTCCGCTTGCGATTATCAAGCCGGACCGGCACGATGCAATGTCCTTGCGACTCGATCGGCGGCGGTCCGACGGCCACCACACGCAACTCATGCCAGCCGTCCGCCAGCTTTTCGGTGTTCAACGAGAACGTGCCGCCCACGCGACATTCCGCCACGCGCAATCCGTCGACAAACAACATAAACTGTTCGACCGCTTCGTCATGGGCCAAAGCGGCCCTGGGCGTCAATGTCAGCGTGCCTCGAACGACACCGTCCGACGGGAGCCCATGAACCGACACCTTCGGCACGTTGGCCCAAGGTCGGCACAAGGGATCGCCGACGATCAACAACTGATAAGGTCCGTGAACCGACTGATAGTAGGCCTCGGCCAGCGTGCAGCCGCGGGCATAATGCACCTGGATCATCGGCGAGGGAAACTTTTCAGCGATGGCGTACGGTTCGACGACCGTTCCGCTGGCGCCGGCCGCCCCATAACGGATGAACTCGGACAACGGCGTCTGGCCGGCCCCGTCGTCCATCACGCCGCCGAGGCTGGTGAAGTTGCCGCACATCGCGCCGGGCAGAATCGTGCTGCCTGAAGCTTTCCAATTGAAGCTGGCCGTGCCCATCACCACGCCTTGCACGTCGTCCTTGCCCAGCGGCACCGTGCCTTGCAGGATGACGGCGGCCACTCCCAGTTTCTTCAACTGGCTGACGGCCTCGGGAAAAACTTTGTCGCGGACTCTCGAACGGACGTCGCTGTTGCGGACAAAATAGATCGTGCCTTTTGGATGGGCGCCGTCGGCCGCGGCGCTCCGTTTCAACCCGTCAATCACCTCCGTCAACGAATTGCCGCGTCCGGCCGTCACGCCGAGCATCACGGAAAGAAAATAACGATGTCCACCCGAAGCGACAACCTCGCCAATCGGACTGAATTGTCGATTGCCGCGAAAGCCGATCGTGTCGGTTTCCAACAATCGCATGTAGTGGTTGTTGCGCAGGCCGACATACTCCTGCTCCCTCGCCATCACTTCTTCCCACAGATACGTCAGGCCGTTGATCGAACCGACCCCGGTCAGAAAGGTCGGCCAGGCAGCCGTCCCGGAGGTTTTTTCGCCGCCCGGCCCCGACATCTTCGCTACAAACCGTCGAATGTCGTTGCCGAGATTGATTCCCCAAGGAAAATCACTCGAATAGACAATGTAGTCGATCTGGTTGGCTATGCGACGATTGTTGATCGTCTGCAACACCGGCAACAAAATCTGGCGACGAAACGTGTCGACGTCGGTCGTCGTCCGCTTAGGCTCCCACGGCACATAAATCAGATTGTCCGGCGGAATCGACCGCAGTTGGGCGTAATGATTCGCGATGGTCAGCGAGGAGGGACTCTTTGGATTGACCACCAGCAACACGCCCTCCGGTCCGCCTCCAGCCTGCGCCGAGACAAACGGAACCATTGCAAGGGCGACGATCATGCACCATGTGGATCGGGAAAACATTCTCCTAGTATATCATAGGGCGGCAGAGCCGCCAACCAATACGAGCGACTGCTCGGTTGGTTCCAATCCCGCTCCCGTTGGTCGCTAAACTTCGTGAAAAAATTCACGATCTTTCGGATTAGCAATCGAGAGGGGGCACGGAGAAACAACGGCCGCCGTCACCCAAAAACAACGGGAAACCAACGATTTCCGGCTGCTGCCTGAGATTTTGCCTTATCGGACCAACGTGTCTTCCAACGGCGTCACGTGTCGGGCCATAATGTGGCCGGCGTGCTGTTCGGGCACGAAGCCGCGCGTGCCGGTCACGCCCACCTGCCGGCCCAGATAGTTGCGGAGATTGACGCCCGGCGTCGGCGTCACGTAACAGCGAATCTTGCCCGCGTCGTCGACCAAGGCGTAGCGCGGCGCACCACGCTTCGGAGAAACAACTTGCGTCAACCGACCGACGCCGTCGAATCGACTGTCCAATTCCACGGCCGCTTCCGAGAGATCGCCGTCCTTCGGGCGGAGTCGGGCATAGAGCCGGTTGTTGCGATCCGTCTCGTCGCGCATCGCCCACACTGCCTCTTGACGTTGTTTCAGATCGTCAAATCGAGCGATCTTGTTGGCCAACAGTCGGGCATGACCTCGCTCAACCGCCGTTTGCGCCTGATCCAACAACTGGTTGGTCCGTTCCCGCATCGCATCGAACGACCACCGATCGGGCGTTTGAGCCGCCATGACCGACAGTTCCAGCTCGATCCGCTGCAATTCGGCATCGTATTCCTCGGGCGTCAACGAACGGGCCCGACCGCGGCGCGGCATCGGCTCGCCCTCCGACCCGCTGGCGTAGCGGTCGCCTAACGCAGCGGCTGGAATTCGCGGCGGTCCCGAGGGGTCCAACGGCTCGGCCGAATCGTTCTCCGCGCTGCGACTCGGAAATTCTCGCTCGGGCGGCGCTTTGCGCATCCCGTCACGCGGATAGTCCTTATCCAAAAACTTCGCTGACACCCAACGAAACTCGCCCGACGGCGGAGTAATTTTGAACCAAGCGTTTTCCGTCCAACTGACTCCACGGCCCGGCGGATTCAACAGTTCGACCACCTCGCCCTTTCGTAATCGCACCTGAATCACCTCGCGGACGTCGCTAAAACGACTTCCCACCCGAGCCGAAACGTTGTCCTCGATCACGACGGCCAGATTGTTTTCCGTCGGCTTCAGAAACCGGCCCGAAACCCAAGTGAAGCTGCCGTCGGTCGGCCGAATCGCGCACCACCCGCCCGGATCGTGACGATACACTTCGACCTGCTGACCCCGACGAAGCTTGTCGGTCGGATAATAGCTTTGGCCCGGGCCGCTACGGATGTACACATCCTCGGCGACGACGCTGGCCTTGTAAGGAAACGTCGGATCCCCTCGAACTAGGGACACTGATCCCCAGGAGACATGAAACGCCAAAAAGAGAATAAGGAACCGGTGCATCGGCATGCCTCCCGAAGGAAAGCAAGAAAAGTCGACAACGGTGCGGACTTGCAAGCCGCGGACTTTTATCCAAAATCCACAGCAAACGCAAGGGCAAGTTGCATCTCCATTTGCCCTGGTTGCCGCAAGTCGATAAAATTGAGTCTTTTGCACGGTCCACCAAAGGCCCGCCGTGCCCACGCGGCGGCTTGACTCTTTCGATCTACTTCCATGCCCCGCTACAACCCCGCCGTCATCGAATCGAAATGGCAACAGTTTTGGGAAAAGAACCACACGTTCGCGGCCCCCACATTGCCTAAAGGACGCAAACTGTACGTCTTGGATATGTTCCCCTATCCGAGCGGCAACGGACTGCATGTCGGACATCCGGAAGGCTACACGGCCACGGACATCGTTTGCCGGTTTCATCGGATGCGCGGCGCCAGCGTCATGCACCCGATGGGCTGGGACGCCTTTGGGTTGCCGGCCGAACAGCACGCCAAAAAAACCGGCACCCCTCCGCGCATCACCACGGAAAAAAACATCGATACGTTTCGACGTCAGTTGAAGATGCTCGGGTTTTCCTACGATTGGGACCGCGAACTGGCCACGACCGACGTGGATTATTTTCGATGGACCCAATTTATTTTCTTGGTGCTGTTCGACACCTGGTTCGATGTCGAGCAACAGCGCGGTCGTCCGATCGCCGAGTTGCCGATCCCGACCGGTGTGTCGGCTGCTGGGGCTGCGGCCGTCGAACGCTATCGGGACGAACATCGGCTGGCCTATCAGCTTGAGGCCCCGGTCAATTGGTGTCCGGACCTTGGAACCGTGTTGGCCAACGAGGAAGTGACCGGCGGCGTAAGCGAACGCGGCGGGTATCCGGTCGTCCGCATTCCGCTGCGTCAGTGGATGTTGCGCATCACCGCCTATGCCGATCGACTGGAACGGGATCTCGACCAGCTTGATTGGTCGGAAGGCATCAAACAGTTGCAGCGCAACTGGATCGGCCGAAGCACCGGCGCGGAGGTCGACTTTTTCGTCGGCGATCCGGGCGCCGAGATCCGAACCCCGAAGTTCACAGGCTCGCAACAGGCTGCGTTCGACACCTGGAAAAAGCAGCGTCAAAAGGCCAGATTTCCGGAAAAACCCAAGAACGACGTGCTGCGAATCTATACGACGCGGCCCGACACGTTGTTCGGCGCCACCTACATGGTCCTCGCGCCGGAGCATCCGTTCGTCGACCGGCTCAGTTCGCCAGAGCAAGCCCCGGCGGTTCGGGCTTATTGCGAAAAGTCGTCCCGCAAAAGCGACCTGGACCGGACCGATCTGGCCAAAGAAAAAACCGGCGTCTTCACCGGCTCCTACGCGATCAATCCGGTCAACGGCCAGGCAATTCCGATCTGGGTGGCCGATTACGTGCTGATCAGCTACGGCACCGGCGCGATCATGGCCGTGCCGGCCCACGACACGCGCGATTTTGAGTTCGCCCAACAGTTCGGCCTGCCGATCGTCGAAGTGGTCCACAGCGACCAGCAATCCACGGCCGGCGCTGCCTCTATTGCGGACGGCGTGGCGATCCATTCGGGACCGTATGACGGGCTGGCCACCGCGGAGTTCAAAATCCGAATCGCCCATGATTTGAACGACCAGGGCGTCGGACGCTCGGCGGTCAATTACAAGCTGCGCGATTGGCTCTTCAGCCGGCAACATTCCTGGGGTGAGCCGTTCCCGATCCTGCACGAACTGGACTTGGCCGGGCAGCCGACCGGTCGAATCCGAGCGTTGCGTTCGGAAGATCTGCCGCTCGACCTGCCCCAAAAAATGGCGTTCGACGCGAAGCACGACGAGCCGACTCCGCCGCTGGACAAGGCCCCGCACGATTGGCTTTACGTCACCCTGGACGGCCGGCGGTACAAGCGCGAGACGAACACGATGCCGCAATGGGCCGGTTCGTGCTGGTATTATTTGCGGTTTCTCGATCCCAAGAATAATACGGCCCCGGTCGATCCGGAGATCGAAAAGGCCTGGATGCCAGTCGATCTGTACGTCGGCGGGGCGGAGCACGCCGTGCTGCACCTGCTCTACGCACGATTCTGGCACAAGGTGCTGTTCGATCGCGGCTACGTCAGCACCCGCGAGCCGTTCCACAAGCTGGTCAATCAGGGCATGATTTTGGGCCAGAACGGCGAAAAAATGTCGAAAAGCCGCGGCAACGTGGTCAATCCCGACGAGGTGGTCCGCGAATACGGCGCCGACTCGCTACGGTTGTACGAAATGTTCATGGGCCCGCTCGAAGCCGTCAAGCCGTGGTCGATGGACGGTGTGAGCGGCGTTCGTGGCTTTTTGGACCGCGCTTGGCGAATGATCGTCGACGATCGGGCCGAGACGGTTCAACTCAGCTCCGCGGTGCAGGACGTCGAACCCTCGCCCGAGCAAAATCGCATGTTGCACAAGACGATCAAAAACGTGACCCACGACATTGAGCAGATGTCGTTCAACACGGCCATCGCCAAAATGATGGAGTTCACCAACTTCTTCCTGAAAGAAGAGCGGCGTCCTCGCGCGGCGATGGAAAAGTTTTCACTGTTGTTGGCTCCGTTCGCCCCCCACATCGCCGAAGAGCTTTGGGAAACGCTCGGTCACCAGGGCGGGTTGACGTATCAGCCATGGCCCACCTTCGACGAAGCGGCGATCAAGGAAGACACGGTCGAAGTGCCCATCCAAATCAACGGAAAGCTGCGAGGCCGGATCGTCGTGCCGGCCGACAGCGATCGGGCTGCATTGGAGTCGGCCGCCCGAGCCGACGCGAAGGTCGCCGAACTATTGGCTGGCAAAACGGTCGTCAAAGCGATCGCCGTGCCGGGCCGCATGGTCAACTTCGTCGTGAAATAGCCCAGTCGTCAATCGGACGCAACGGCGTCGTCCAGCCACGCCAGGTAGTCGGCGCTGCCGGCTACGACCGGAAAAGCCAAGATTTCAGGCACTTCGTAGGGGTGGATCTCGCGAATCGCCCGTTCGACGGCATCGTACCGGTCGCGTCGCGTTTTGGCCCGACACTGCCACTCTTGGGTCGTCTCGATTTTGCCTTGCCAACGATAGACGCTTTCGATCGGACCGACCAACTGAACGCAAGCGGCTAGACGCTTTTCGACCAATGCCTGGGCGATTCGCCGTGCGTCATCGCGGCGTTCGACGGTCGTGATCAATTCGATGTATTCCGGCATGGCGTCAGTGTAACTCGCCCAACGTTGCGAGAAAAGCACCCTTGTGTCCAAAACCGGAGACTCTTGTGGTGAAAAATCAACATCCCGACTCGCCGGCAGTGCTCGGTTTGCCGACGGTGGAAATTTGAACTAGGATTCCCATGGTCCTTTCTTCTCGAGACGCAAAATCACATGCTCCCGGAATCCCCCGAATCGCCGCCGAACTCTTGGAACAGCCTTCCGGACGCCTTGGCCGAAATCCGAGGCCTTTCCGTCGCGACGCAGGCGTTCGCCACAAGTCTGTTCGACCACTTGGACGGGCTGAGTCGCCAATGGATTGGCCGTGAGACTGAGCGGCGGCAGTCCCAAACCGCAGCCGAGCAAGATAGCCTCCAACAACAAATCGATCGTCTGGCCTCGATGATCGGCCAGTTGAGCGAAACCTTGGGCGACCCAAACAGTCGAGGCAAACGGTAAGATGAGTCGGATCCAACAAGCCATTTTCACCTCCGTCGACGTCAACCGCGAAACCGACTATCAATTGATCGGCGGCAGCGAAGGTCTTTGCGAGGCCGACGCTCGGGAACTAGCCGTTTGGGGTCCCACCTGCGATGGTCTGCTGAACGTCGGACCCGAAGCCGAAAGCCTCAACTTTCATCCGCTGCCGAGCGGCGCCTACTGCCTTTCGCACACCGTGCACGCCGGCTGGCAGCAAGGCGGCGGTCAGCGGTTGCATACGCATTGCCTGATCGTTCCGACCGACATCTTGGCCCGATTCGCCAACCACCCGATCGCGTTGAGCCGGGCCATTTCGGAACAGGGTTATTGGTGCGACCCGAGTCAGACGAATCCGCGATTGGAGCCGTTTTGCCCCACCGGCGGCGCCTCGCCCGTCGATCAGGCGTTGTTGCGTCGATTGGCCGTTGAGCCTGGGCCGCAACGGCTGGCCACGTTGGTCCAAGCGGCCCGCGACGCCGTCTGCCTGGCGTTGGTCGGGCGACAATCGGTCGAACAGTTGCTCGCCGGCTTGTTCAGTTGCCTGCCCTTGGAATGTCGGTTGGAGTTTTCTTTTTCGACGGGCCTGAAGTTTTCGCCGCGACGACCGTTTCGCCTCGTATCGCTGGCCGACGACCCGACCGAACGGCTTTGGATCGCCAATTACGCGAACGTCGCCGTGCTGGACATGGACCAGGAGCAGGCCGCCTCAACGCCGCTCGACGGCTGGAGCCGACTGGTCGAACGCTCGTTGGCAACCGACCACATTCCGTTTTTCGCGGCACAGGTCTCCAAGCGGCGATTCGATCTTGCGTTAGACGATTTGTCGGCACTGGGTCTGCAACTACTTGAAGACCTTGACGCCTCAGAAATTCGGAGCGACCCGTTTTCCGACGTTTCCGAGATGTCGGACGAACCAACTTCGCCGACGACGACTCGGGCGCATGCCGCCCATCGACAGTTTGAAAAGAGCTTGAAAGCGTCCGCGATCACGTTGTCGGCGCCGGCACCCTCAGTGGAACTGAGCGTCGACTCGCCCGAAATCCTCGAAAAACTGGAATACTTGGACGACTTGGTTTACGAGGCGATTTCCGGCCAGACCGGTTCGCTTGAGCTGCTCCGCACGGCTTGGCCGAAACTGCTCGAGGAGTTGGGAGAAGCCAAGCTGGCCGCTTCCCGCGAGCAGTATTTGCGTTACGCTCTGGCGATTTGGCAGGAATGCGCTGAAGTGGGTGACATTCGGAACCCCCATCGGGCCGTCCAAGCGCTCGACGTGTTATGCCTGCTGTTTAACGACACGGTATAACCCCCCCGTGGGTGCGTTTTGTTGCGGAAAATCTTTCCGACAAAATCCTCGCATTCCCCATCTGTTCGCCGATATTTTGGCCTTCGGAGCGAAGAGGTGGTCTAGTAGGTTCATCGGGGGAGTGGTAATCTATTAGGCTAGACCTCACCTCCGTGCAGCAGGAAACCCCGCTGCACCAACGGGAAATCGATCCGGCGGTGGACGTCAGGAAGCAGTGTCAAACATGGTCTCGAAGACCGATCAATCGCGCGCGTCACGACCGAAACAACGTCCCGAAGCCAAGGCGGGACCGCGAAAAAAACCCGTTCTCAACCGGCTCTTGGAGCATCGGCTGATCGGCCGAGTGAGCTTTGAAGAGTACCAGGAAAAGGTCCGGGACGTCTACGACGGGCCGCAAGGGGCGCTGCTGGCCACATGCAGTCTGTTGTCGTTGCATACGCCGCTGGGCGCTCGGATGTTTCGCGAGCGAAAGTTCGATTTGCGCGGGCTGCGGCGTATTTTGGACGTCGGCAGCGGGGCGGGGCAAATCGCCAAACATCTAATCAAATATGCGGATCCAACCGCCGAGATCGTCTGCTCCGACCTTTCCCACGAGATGCTTCGCCGGGCTCGGCATCGCCTGAAGAGCGACCGACCGCGATTTGTCGTCGCCGATTTGACCAAGCTGCCGTTCGCCGATGCCTCATTCGACGGCGTCACCTGCGGATACGTGCTGGAGCACTTGCCCGACGCCCGACTCGGTTTGGCCGAGTTGAGCCGCGTAATGATGCCCGGCGGCCGAATGCTTTTGCTGACGACCGAGGATACGTTTTCCGGGGCGTGGACGAGCCGGATGTGGTGCTGCCGCACCTATAATCGCCAGGAATTAGCCCAAATTTGCGAGGAAGTCGGGCTTCACTGGCACCGCGAGCTGTGGTTCACCCGCATGCACAAAGTCTTTCGCGCCGGCGGCATTTGCGTCGAACTCGTCAAGGGAGACGTGGAACGAGCGGCCAGGGACGGAAAACGTTCTTGACGTCGTTTTCTCGGCTCCTTCCCGCCGCAATTTTTTCAAAAAGACATTCCCTCGTGAGTTTGTCTCTCCTTGGGCTCCACGGTGACGATTTTTTCGACTCCTGTTTTCGTTCTCGGCCTTCCAACGGCCCGCCGTCTCGCCGCTTGTCGGTTTTTCCTCTTGACATTTTAGCGGCGAACGGTATGAATTGTTTTCGAGATGCGGGTTGCATTGCCGAAAGGATGAATAAGCGATCGCAGCCGCGGGCTGAGAACGGAATTGCTGAGCCGGCGGCGGCTTTTCGAGGGGTCGATACGGATGTCGCGCCCCCGAATCTCCAAGGATCCCAGGAGGATGGTTCTCGATGGCCAGCATTGATGCTGAGGCTTGCTCGTACGCCCGCGTAGACGACGAAGAGCCCCCGAGTCCAACAGTCCAATTACTAGCTCCTCGCGCCGCAACGCGGATTTCCAGGCCAAAATGTCCTCGCGTCCTTGTCGAGCGCGATCCGTTTTCACCAGGCGTCGCTCCGGGCCGGGCCCCTCGCAGCACCTTTCAGACCAGAATGTTCCGGAAGACGTTCTACCCGAACGTCTCCGATCGTGACTGGAACGATTGGCATTGGCAGGCCAGGAACCGGCTCCGGACTCTCGCGCAGATCGAACAGGTGCTGGTGCTGTCGGAAGACGAGCGCAAAGCCTTGTCGGATCACACGATGCTGCCGGTGAGCATCACACCGTATTACATGAGCCTGGTCTCCCGGGACGACCAAACCCAGCCCTTGCGGCGGACGGTAATCCCCACCACGGCCGAGTTTTACAAGGCCCCTGGCGAGGCCGACGATCCGTTGGGCGAAGATGGCGACAGCCCCATCCCCGGCTTGGTCCATCGCTATCCGGACCGGGTGCTCTTGTTGGTGACCGATTTCTGCTCGAGCTATTGCCGCTATTGCACGCGTTCGCGCGTGGTTGGGCATGGTTCGATTGCACCCGGTGAAGCCCGGCTGGAACAAGCGTTCGACTACATCCGCCGCACGCCGACGATTCGCGACGTGCTCATTTCGGGCGGCGATCCGTTGTCGCTCAGCGACGAGCGGCTCGACTGGATTTTGACCAATCTGCGCCAGATTCCACACGTGGAGTTCGTGCGGATCGGCACCAAAATGCCTGCCGTGCTGCCGCAACGCATTACGCCGGAGTTGTGCCGGGTGTTGCGGCGTCACCATCCGTTGTGGATGAGTCTGCACTTCCTGCATCCCGACGAATGCACGCCGGAATCGTATCAGGCATGCACGCGATTGGCCGACGCCGGCATCCCGCTGGGGTCGCAGACCGTCCTGCTGGCCGGCGTGAACGACGACGTCGAGACAATGAAACAATTGGTTCACCGGCTGCTTCGGATGCGGGTCCGCCCGTACTATTTGTACCAGTGCGACCCCATCACCGGTTCGGCTCATTTCCGCACCCCGGTGTCGAAGGGCCTGGAGATCATCGCGGGCCTGCGCGGCTACACGACCGGCTACGCGGTGCCCAACTACGTGATCGACGCGCCCGGCGGCGGCGGCAAAATCCCTTTGCAGCCCGAATCCATCGTCGGCCGCGACGGCGGCGACCTGCTGTTGCGCAACTTCCGGGGCGACATCTATCGGTATCCCGACCCTTAAAAAACCGCGGATCACCGAAAGTGACGCAGGCTGTAAAACCACGCATTTGCCGGTAGTCTGCGTCCACCGTCGCTTTCGCTATGGGGTGAACCTATTGAGTTCCGGTTGCGTTTTCGCCATCCTTCGCTACAATCGCGGATTCTCAAGTGGGAATTGGCATTTTGAGAAGGCCGCCGCGACCTTTTTGTTTTCATGAAAATCGGCTTGACTTACGACCTCCGCGCCGACTATCTGGCCGAAGGCTATTCCGAGGAAGAAACCGCCGAGTTCGATCGGCCCGACACGATCGAGGCCATCGAGGCCTCGTTGCAAGAGCTGGGCTACCAAACCGATCGAATCGGCAACGCCAAACGGCTGGTCGACCGGCTCGCCCGAGGCGACCGCTGGGACTTGGTGTTCAACGTGGCCGAAGGGCTGCACGGAGTCACCCGCGAAGCCCAAGTGCCGGCGATCCTCGACGTGTACGACATCCCTTACACGTTTTCCGATCCTTTGGTGCTTTCGCTGGCGTTGTACAAAAATCTAACCAAAACATTGGTCCAGCAAGCCGGCATCGCCACGCCGCCGTTCGCCTTGGTCCACAACACAGCGGAGGCGGACGCCGTGGATCTGCCGTTTCCGCTGTTCGCCAAACCCGTGGCCGAGGGAACCAGCAAGGGCATCACGGCCGACTCGAAAATTCTCGACCGGACATCGCTGCGACAGGTCTGTTCCGACCTGCTGGAGCAGTTTCACCAGCCGGTGTTGGTCGAAACATTCTTGGCCGGTCGCGAGTTCACCGTCGGTTTGACCGGCACCGACCAGCACGCCGAAACGATCGGCACGGTTGAAATTACGCTGCTGCCCGGCGCCGACGCGGAAATTTACTCCTACGTCAACAAAGAGCAGTGCGAAGAGCTGGTCCGCTATATGCTGGTCCATCCGGACCGCGACCCGTTGGTCGAACAAGTCCGCGCGATGGCGCTTCGTGCGTGGCGGGCGTTGGGTTGCCGCGACGGCGGGCGGATCGACATCCGGTGCGACGCCCAAGGGCAGCCGCATTTCCTGGAGGTCAATCCCTTGCCCGGCTTGCATCCCCAACACAGCGACCTGCCGATCCTTTGCAATTACCAGGGCATTCCGTACGCCGACCTGATCGACCGGATCGTCCGTTCCGCCACGCGGCGCATCTCAAAATGAAGCGAATCGTCGTCCTCCACAACGCCGTTCCGGCCGACGCTCCGCCGGAAGATTTTGACACGCTGGTGCAAGCCGATGCGATCATGAAGGCCATTGGCCAGTTGGGCCACGAGCCGCTGCGGCTGTCATGCACGCTCGACCTGTCCACGATGATCGACCAACTGCGCGAAATCCAGCCGGATCTGGTTTTCAATCTAGTTGAAGCGCTGGCCGACTTCGACGCATTGGCTCACCTGCCTATCGCCGTGCTGGAAGCCTTTGGCATTCCGCACACTGGCAGCAGCGCGGAATCGTTCTTCTTGACCACGCACAAAGTGCTGGCCAAACGCCGACTGCGATTGGCGGGCCTGCCCACCCCGGCATGGATCGAAGGATCGGAAGATTTTGACGCAAATCAAGAATCCTTGCCGGCCGTCGGATCGTGGATTCTCAAGGGCGTCTGCGATCAGGGCTCCCGTGATATGGACGACGACGCCGTGTTGCGCGACGTCCGTCCGGTGGAATTGCAGCAGCGGATGGCGCAGCGTTCTTTGCAGTCGGGGCGTCCCTGTTTCGCCGAACAATTCATCGACGGCCGCGAGTTCGCCATCGCCATGCTGGCCGGTCCACACGGTCCCGAAACGTTGCCCCCTTCGGAAATCCAGTTCAACGATTTTCCGTCCGACAAGCCCAAGATCGTCGGCTATCGGGCCAAATGGATCGAAGGCTGTTTTGAATACGATCAGACGCCGCGCCATTTCACGTTCACGCCCGAAGACGAACCCTTGCTGAACCGGCTTCGAGACTTGGCCAAACGGTGCTGGGAGTATTTTCATTTGCACGGCTGGGCGAGGGTCGATTTCCGCGTGGACTCGGTCGGAAACCCATGGATTTTGGAGGTGAACGCCAACCCATGCCTCGCGCCGGAGGCGGGCTTCGCCATGACGCTTCACGAGGCGTCGATCCCGTTTGCCGACGCCGTCGAACGTATTTTGAAAGATCCGGTATGAGCGACCGACCGTTGACCTATCGTTACGAGGCCGTGCCGACCGATCACGAAGACATCCGTCGATTGGTGGCGTCCACCGGCGTGTTTTCGCCCGTCGAAATCGACGTGGCCGTCGAGCTGGTCGACGACCGGCTGCAACGCGGCGCACAAAGCGATTACCGGTTCTTGTTTGCGGAATGTGATGGTCGGTTGGTCGGCTATACCTGCTATGGTCCCATCTCGTTAACCCAAAGCAGTTACGATCTCTACTGGATCGCCGTCGATAAGAGTCTGCAAGGCCGGAAGATCGGGCAAACGCTCTTGGAACGGACGGAGCAACTCGTCTTCACCGAAGGCGGACGGCATGTCTACGCCGAGACTTCCAATCGCCCCGACTACGCGCCCACCCGAGGGTTTTATCTGCGTTGCGGCTACGCCCAAGAAGCGCTGCTGAAAGATTTTTACGCCGCCGGGGACGATAAGGTGATTTTTGGAAAGGCGTTGAACGGCTGACCCTCTGCGAACTCTCCGGTTTACATCCACCCTTCGCGATGGTACCACTCGGCGGTTTGACGGAGCCGCTCGACCAGCGAGGCGCCGACCTCGAAGCCCAACTGCTCCCGGGCCGACTGGGCGGAACAGACCCAAGAGCCGGCCACAATTTCCCTCGCTTTGTCGAGATTTATGAACAGCGGCTGATGAACCACTTGGCCGATGGCCTCGCCCATGGCGGCCATGCCGCGAACGACGGGAATCGCGGCGGGAATGACCAACACGTGGCGTCCGACCGACTCGGCAATCAACCGGCCCAGGTCGGAATAGTAAGGGTCTTGCTCACAGGCGGCAAAATAGTAGCCTTGGCCGGACGGATGGCCCGACTCGCCCAACGGCGGCAATCGCCGGCCGCGCTCAGCCGCCAAGATCAACAGTTGGGCAAGATCGGCGGCGTGAATCACCGAAAACCGCTGCGGTTTGATGCCCGGCGCCAGATGCACGCCAAACCGGATCACCGATCGAAACATCGGCAACGAGATGCGGTCGCCCTCGCCCAACACGATCGGCGGCCGCACCACGCTGATGGGCACGCGATGAGCGAAGCTCTCGGCCACATGCTCGCCAGACCGCTTGCTCTGCCCGTAATGCGAAACCGGCTGGGGTAGGTCCGATTCGACCCGGGGACGACCGTCAACCGTAGGACCCGCCGCGGCCAACGACGAGACGAACACCACGGTCGGCGGCGTCTGGCGGCCCGCGCAGGCCTTCACCATGTGGACCACGCCGCGTCGGTTCACCTCGTAGAATTGCCGATTCTTCAGCGCCAGCGTGCGACCGGCCAGATGATAGACCACGTGCCGATCCGCGACGGCCTCGGACAGTCCGTCATCGCTGGTCACGTCGCCGTAAATCAATCGGACGCCGAACGGCTGAAGGCGATCGACGTTTGAACTTTTCCGGACCAGGCACGCAACCTCATCGCCCCGGGCGGCCAACGCCGCGACCAGGTGCATGCCGATAAATCCGCTGGCTCCCGTTACCAACACTCGGCTCATGTCATCCGCGCCATGCGTAGGTGCGTTGCAGCGCCTGTCGGACGGCCCCCGTGATCTGCCCAATCGTCACCGTCTTGGAAAGAACCTCGTAAGCGTGCTCATTTCGAGCCTGCTCGACGATGCGTTCGTCCAATTGGGCCGACAGCAAAATGCATGGAAGCATGGCCCGATACTCCTTTAACATCCTCAACGTTTCCAGTCCCGTGAGCTTGGGCATGTGCATGTCCAGCAACACCAGATGGACAGTCTCGTGATGGACAATCCTCAGCGCTTCCTCACCGTCGCCAGCCAACAGCGTGCGAAACCCCTTGGGCTCAAAAACCACCTGCAACGTCTCTCGGAAACCGGGATCGTCATCGGTGATCAGCAGTGAGGGCGTTTCGACCAACATGGCTTGATTGCCTCAAGAAGTAGGGTCCGCTCCTTGAGAGAGCAATTTGTGTGCCACTTCAAGCCCTTTCCACCCTCCTTGCCTGCTCCGGCGAGGTAAATCACGTCGATGCCGCATCTTACGAAATCCCAAAAATCCACGCCAGTGCGAATCGCACGTCAATGGAGAAAAAAACTGCCCCCATTCGGCACACTCCGGCTGCCGTTTTGGCAGGGGACAAGAAAACCACAATCCTTCTGAGTTCGACTTTTGCACTTTTTAAGGGCAAAAACTGACCTATCACTATAACGCGAGCCTCCGGGACAATGCTTGGTGATTGAACAACCCAGGCATTGAGCAAGGAGGCTCACAATGAAACTTGTACCC
>JBDKTJ010000006.1:0-21530 GCA_039698075.1 Thermoguttaceae bacterium
GACAACGTGTCGGCGTTCAACAATTACCTGGCGAAGCTGACGATGCCGATCGAACGGCTCCTAGGCGTCGGCTCGCTCGGCGCCTCCGCCACCCGAGGCTTCCAAACCTTGGGCCGAAATTACAACAAAGCACGATACTAACCTCGTAGGACATGCCAACCTTGCGGGAGAAATCGTCAATCGGCTCCACATGGGTTGTGGAACGGATTGGCAACCTGTCCTGCGACCAGCGTAGGTGAGACAACAGCAAAGGACGGAATGCCATGGCGCGTTCTTGGATCATTTGGAGCGGAATGTTGCTGACGTTGACGGTCGTCGAACGTGCATCGGCCCAACCGGCGCCGACGTACTCCCGCGTTTGTCCGACGGCCTGCACGCCGAACGTCATCAATTACGGGTATTTCAACACGACGTGGCGGCAGTGGCCGGGCGAAACGCACCAGATGGAGACCAATCCGCGGTCGTTCGGCGCGGAGACGTTGCCGACGCCGGAGGGACACGAACAGTTGCCGGTTCCGCCGTCGACGCCGAACCAGCCGTCGCCGTCGCCCAGCCAGGGACGCGAGCCTGTGCCCGCCCCGAGAAAGACGATTCTTCCGCCGCAGGCGCCGGTGGCCGTGCCGGATACGCCGGCTCCGCCGAAGACTCCCGCGCCGCCGGCGGACGGTGGTTTGCCGGGCCTGCCGGTTGAGCCGCAGCACGCGCCGACGTCCAATCCGTTCGACGGCGGAACCACGCCGAGTCCCGCACCGAAATCGGATGAAAAACTGAAGACTCCGACGTCGCCGAAGTCGCGGGACGCTCGCTACGAACGTTCGGAGCAACGCCTCACGGCAAGCGACTCCGTCCAGGGAGTCCCGTTTTCGCAAAATCACGAGGACGCTTCAAGTTCCGTGTCGCGAGGCACGGTCATGACGTTGGTCGGCACGGATTCGGCGTCGTTGTCCGCCAAAGGCCCGGCGGTGGGACGCGTCGAAGCCGCGGCGATTGCCACGACCTCGTCCGGACGGAATGACGGCATCCAAGCGGCGGGCTATACGACGGTCGAACAGGCCGCGCAGGTGGAAATCACCGACGACGGAGTTCGGGTGCCGCCGGTCGCGTTGAACGGCTACTGCCCGGTCGAGCTGATTCGCAACGGCGTCTGGAAACAGGGCGACTTGCGTTGGACGGTGGTTCAGAACGGTCACATTTATCGGTTGTCGGGTGCGGACCAGCGCGAGGCGTTTTTGGCCAATCCGGCGGCGTTCGTTCCGGCTTGCGGCGGCAACGATCCGGTGTTGGCGTCGGAGCAAAATCTTCAGACGCCCGGCCAGACGTCCTGTTGCGCGCTCTACGAAGGGCGGCTGTACATGTTTTCCAGCGCCGCGACACAAACGCAATTCAATCGGGATCCGAAACGTTACGCCGAGGCGAGGTGATTCGTCGGCCGCGCGGGACGGCCCGTTTTGCGGCGGCTCTGGCCTCCGTCGTGCGGGCTCGGTACAATGGCGGGCTGTCGGATTTTGCCTTGGGAGTGTTTTGCGATGGACCCGTTCCGTTTATGCCTGGCCGTGGGCCCGGTGGCCGTGTATTTGCTGCTGCTCGGGGCCGTCCAACTTTCGCGACGTCCGCTGTTGGTTTCGGGCGGGCGTGACGCGGCCGCGTTGGCGTTGGCGTTGGCGGGGCTGGTGATTGTCGGCCCGATGGAACTGTTTTTCCCGTTTGCGGCGGCCGCCCAGCTTGGCTCGCAAGTCTGGCTCCTGTTGTTGGGTCTCTACGCGCTGGGCGTCGTGCTGACGCTGTTGTTGTTGAGACCGCGGTTGGTGATCTACAACATGTCGGCCGATCAATTGCGGCCCGTGCTGGCCGATCTGGTCGACGTGATGGACGGCGACGCTCGTTGGGCAGGCGACAGTCTGGTGTTGCCGGGGTTGGACGTTCAGTTGTATCTCGACTCGTTTGCGGCTTTTCGTTGCGTGTCGCTGGTGGCCATCGGCCGCCGACAAAACCATCAAGGTTGGCGCCGGCTCGAAACGGCTCTTGGCAACACGTTGGCCCGAGAGGAAGTCGCCCGAAACCCGCGCAGCTTGGGGCTGATCGCCGTCTCGCTGGCCATGTTGGGATGGATTGTCTGGACCGTCTCGCAAGACCCGGAAGCGATCGCCCAATCGTTGTTGAACGTGGCCTCGTCGCTTTCAAAAATGGTGGGGGTCTGAACGGGTCGCCAGGACGGCTTTGCGAGCGATTTTGAAACGAGTTCCGGGATAAGCTCATGAAAAAAACTCTTCGCACGTTCGTCGCCGTCGAAATTGGCGGGGCGATTCGCTCGCGGGCGGCTTCGTTGATTTCGCTGCTGGACGGTTCTTCGGCCGAAGTGAAATGGGTCTCGCCCGAGCAGTTGCATTGGACGCTGAAATTTCTCGGCGAGGTGCATCAACGGGAGCTCAGCCGCGTGTGCCAAGCCGTGGCGCGCGGAGTGGCGGGCTTGTCGCCGTTCGAGTTGGAGGTGCGCGGCGCCGGCGCGTTTCCCACCGTCGCGAGGCCTCGCACCGTGTGGCTGGGCGCCGGCGAGGGCGCCGACGCGATGGTCGTCTTGCACGATCGCATCGAGGCCGAGTTGGCCAAGCTCGGCTATCGCGAGGAGCACCGCCGGTTTCAGCCACATCTGACGTTGGGCCGGGTGCGCGGCGAAGGGCCGGGCATCTTGGAGTTGGGGACGCAGTTACAGCAATACGCCGCGTTCGACGCCGGACAGATGACCGTGCAAAAAACGACGGTCTTCAGCAGCACGCTGACGGCCGACGGCCCTGTCTATGAAGTGCTCGGCACCGTTCCGCTGGGCTGATCTTCGTGAAGCGTGTCGGAATAAAGACCGCTTGCCCTTTGAAAGAGGGCAGGGGTTGGATGCGATTTCAACGTGGAAGGCGGAAACGAAACATTTCGCCCTCCGATTCCGACCCTCACCGTCTCCCAAAGGGAGAGGGAACTCGCGCTATCGTTTCGCCTTCTTTTTGCGGCCACGGGCGGCGCCGGCCGTCTGAAGCTGTTCGAGGGCGGCTCGCTTGCCGATCCCGCGGACGGCGATCAACGCGGCCAGTTGGGCTCGGCGAGGACGGGATTTGCCGTGCTCCCAACTGTAAATCGTCAGGCCGGAAACGCCGATCAGACGTCCGTAGTCCGCGGCCGACAGGCCCAGCCGGTTTCGTTGCGCCCGGACGGATCGGGCGGAAAAACGCACGTCGGCCAGGGGATCGTCTTGAGCGGCTTCCGGCTCGCCGGCGGATTGCGATTCCTTCGACAGACCGGCAATCGCTTTTTGCTGATCCCGAATCACGCGTTTTAGCCAGGCGATGTCCTTGCGATAGTGCGAAACCGCTTGTTTTGCGGAACTGGAAAAAGCCCGGACTTCTTTCCGAGCCAGACGACGGATTTCTTCCTTTAATACGGCGGCTATGTTTGGCATTCGAGTGACTTTCGTAAAAGGGGTTTTTATAGAACGAGTTATTCTATACAGATTGCCCGGCCGTCGTAAAGCCCCTCAGCAGGTGATGTGCATCAGGGCGGCTTTTCTTTGTTTCGAACGATTGTAGCGTTCGACGGCTTTGTCGGTCGGCAGCAATTCGAATTGGATGGATCGCTGGGCCAAATAACGTTGGGCGTCCTCGGTCAGTTCCACCTGACTCGACTTGCCGGCCCCCACAAAGAGGATCTCGGGCCCGCCGCGGCACACCTTTTCGAGTTCTTTCGGCCCAATCACATGGGTGGAATCGTATTGTTCCTTGGCGATGGATTGGTCGCGTTTTTTGATTTTTCCGTCGACGAAAATATAGAGGTCGCGGTGGTAGGTTTCTCGATCGACGGTGATTTTTCCGAAACGGAATCGCGTAATTTCGGGATAGGTCGGTTGGACGGAGAATCGTCTTTTGAACGGACTTCGGCCGACGAGTTTTCTCGCGGCGGCCACCGCGCCCAACACCACGGCGTCGTCGCCCAGGGCGGAAAGCAGCACGCGGCCGCCCTCGCGCGCGCCGGGCAGCGGGTCGCGTCCGACGATGTTTTCGACGATCGGCATCATGAAATCGCTGCACGCCTCGATCACGCCGCCGCCGAGAACGATCACGGCCGGATCGATCATGTGGCGAACGTTCACGCAGGCGTGGCCCAGCACTTCGGCCGCGCGGCGCAGGACGTCGGTGACCAGCGGGTCTTCCATGTCCAGGGCCTTGCGGATCAGGCGGCTTCGGATGACCGACAGGTCGCCGCCGGACAATTCCACCAGCGCGCTGGGTTTTCCGGCGGACAGGCCGGCCAACAGCTCGCGTTCGATGGCGGTTCGGCTGGCCAGCGATTCGAGGCAGCCGAAGTTGCCGCAGGCGCATTGCGGGCCGCCGAGCTGCATGATCATGTGGCCGATTTCGCCGGCCGATTCGCGGTCGCCGCGCCACAGTCGGCCGCGAAGGACCAAGCCGCTGCCGATGCCGGTGCCGATGCAGAGGTACAGCGCGCTGTGGACGTTTCGGGCCGAACCGAGCCACGATTCGCCCAGCGCGCCGAAGTTGCCGTCGTTGCCCAGGACAATGGGCGTTTTGAATCGCGTCTCCAACAGCGGGCCGAGCGTCACGCCGGTCAGTTGCATGTTGGGCGCGACGACGACCAGCCCGCGGTCGGGATCGACCACGCCGGGCACGGCCACTCCGATGGCCGTCAGATCGTTGTTGCGGACGCCGTTGTTGCGGAGGACGTCGTCCATGCACTTTTCGATGGCGGCCACTTCGCGTTCGGGTCCGCCCTCGCGGGGCGTAGCGAGTTTTTCGCGGCCGACGATCTCGCCCGACTCGCGGACCAGCGAGGCTTGGACTTTGGTGCCGCCGATGTCGACGCCCAAGTACAATCGCCGTGGTTCGGTGCGGTGGTTTTTCTTCATGTCGGAAATTAGATAATCAGGGGACCGCGGTGTAAAGCGGCGGCGCGCTACTTTACGACGATTTCATCCAGGCCTTTTTCGGCCGGCGGATAGTGCGGCGACATTTTTTCGAGAGTTTTTCGCAGAATCCGGCTGACAACCAGATTGCGATACCACTTCTTGTTAGCCGGCACGATGCACCAAGGGGCGTGCTCGGTGTTGCAGCGAGAAATGGCCAGTTCGTAGGCCCGTTGATAGTCGTCCCAATAGGCCCGCTCGGCGATGTCGGCGCGGCTGAACTTCCATCGCTTCTTCGGATCGTCCAGACGCGATTGCAGTCGGCGCCGCTGTTCGTCTTTGCTGATGTGCAGAAAGATTTTGACGATCGCGGCGCCGCCATCGGCCAGCATTTTTTCAAACAGATTGATCCGCTCGTAACGGCTTTCCAATTCGCGTTTCGACGCCAGACGGTGGACGCGGGCGACCAGCACGTCTTCGTAGTGCGAGCGATTGAAAATGCCGATAAAACCTTTGCGGGGCGCGGCGCGGCTGATGCGCCATAGAAAATCGTGGGCCAGCTCCTCGGCGCTCGGCTGTTTGAACGACACCACCTGGCAGCTTTGCGGATTGAAGCCCTGCATCACGTGGCGGATCGTGCCGTCCTTGCCGGCGGTGTCCATGCCTTGGAGCACCACCAACAGCGAGCGGCGGTTTTCGGCGTACAGTCGGTAGCCGAGTTCGTCCAACGCGGCGATGTTTTCGGCCAGTTCGGCCGCGGCGTGCTTCTTGCGTCGGATGCCGCCGGTGGAGTCGGCGTCGAAATGCGAAAGCCGCACGCGTCGGCCGGGTGCGATCAAGATCGGTTGTTGTTTCATGGCCGTAAACCCCTTCGAGACGATCGGAAGCCTGCAACTGGTTACAGGACGCCCCGAAAGGATAGGTCGCGGCGGGTGGTTAGGCAAGAATTCTGGTGAAATCGCAAGCGGTGGGAACGTTCCAAGGGAAACGACCCATCGGTTTCGCCGAAGAGCGTCCGCGCATGTTCAAGTTGGAACGCGCATCAGACGCTGCCGGCGACCGAGACGTGGCCGCTGGGGCATTCGACCAGGGCCGCCGGCGGACGCGAGACGAACTCGGCCAGTTGTTTGGCGCGGGCCGGGTGTTGCAGCGCTCGGACCGCCTTCACTTCGATCTGGCGCACCCGTTCCCGCGTGACGGAGAAAATCTTGCCGACTTCCTCCAAGGTGTAAGAATAGCCGTCGGCCAAACCGTATCGCAGCCGAAGGATTTCCCGCTCGCGATAGTCGAGGCTTTCGAGCACTTCGGCGATCCGATCCTTCAGCGAGCTCCGGTTCATTCCTTCCAGCGGATCGGCTTCGCGATGGTCTTGCAGGAACTCGCCGAAGTACGTGTCGTCGTGTTCGCCGATCGGCTGGTCGAGCGACAGCGGTTGCCGAGCCATCCGCATGGCGCAGTGGGTTTCCTCGCACGACAGTCCGGCCGCGTCGGCGGTTTCTTCGAGCGTCGGCTCGCCGCCGCGCCGCTGGAACAGATCGCGGACGGCGTTGCGCACACGGCCCATGTTTTCGAGCATGTGGACCGGCAAGCGGATCGTGCGGCTGTGGTCGGCGATGGCTCGGGTGATCGCTTGGCGAATCCACCATGTGGCGTAGGTCGAGAACTTGAAGCCGCGAGCATACTCGAACTTGTCCACCGCCCGCATCAGTCCGGTGTTTCCTTCTTGAATCAGATCCAAAAAGCTCAGGCCGCGATTGCGATAGCATTTGGCGATCGAGACGACCAGCCGAAGGTTGCCGGCCGACAGTTCCCGCTTGGCGTCTTCGTAGCCTTGGGCCAGGCGGTCGATTCGGACCAAACGGCGCCGCAGCGTGGCCGGGCTTTCCTGGGCGGTCTGCATCAGTCGGCAAAGTTCGCTGCGAAGCTCGGCGGCGCGGGCCAGATCGTTTTCATCGCGGCATGGAACCGACAATTGCCGGCGGATCGCGTCCATCCGCTCCGAAATCGTCCGCAGTTTGACCAACAGCGGCTGCAAACGCTGCGTGCGAAGGCCCAATTCCTCGACCAGTCGGACGGCCTTCGCGCGGCGATTGAGCAACCGCCGCCAAGCCTTGCGACGCAACGCGGCCGGCTGGCGACGGCTGATGGCCAAGTGAAAATCGCCCTTGTTCTGAAGCATTAAATGCCGCAAGGTCCGAACGTTCGGAACGAGCACCTTCAACAGCCGGGCCTTTTCGTCCAAATTGACCACCGACACCTCGATCGTACGGTCCAGACGCAGGTGTCCGTCGCGGATGTCTTCCAG
The DNA here is from genome assembly GCA_039698075.1 of Thermoguttaceae bacterium. Lineage (GTDB taxonomy): Bacteria > Planctomycetota > Planctomycetia > Pirellulales > Thermoguttaceae > JAJFVC01. The sequence continues at coordinate 7,209 of JBDKTJ010000006.1, forward strand.
CAACCGAATTGCCGCTTGAAGGATGAAATCGCTGGCCAACATGCACCGGCGATAGCGGCGTCGTCCACGCTCGATCTGTCGGGCGATCGCGCCTTCTTGTTGACGGTTGAGCAACGGAATCGAGCCCATCTGCGTCAGATAGACACGAACCGGATCGTCGATCGATTCCGTGTCGGCGGTCAACTCCGAGTCGGTCGACTCGTCCGAGGGTTCGTCGGAGGAATCGTCGTTGTGAAGGTCGCGGGGCTGTTCGTCCTCGTCGTCTTCAATCGGCGACCGGTCGAACGACTCCTCCAACAGCGAGGGATCTTCGGCGGGAATGCGATGGGCAGCGGTTTTCATGGTTTTTGACAAGGCGACGTCCTCGAAAGCTCAGCGGCATGGTGACAACGGCGTGAACCGAGGAAAAGCACTTCTAGTGCCAAACCACGCCCGGCTTGCAGGGCTGGTTGCAACTAGTGGCGTTTCAACAGCTTACGACGATGTCCAAGGGATCGATTCCCGAGCCGTGGTCGGCGGGCGTTCGATTTGTTCATCAATGGCTTCGAGCGACGTTGCGTTTTGGCAGCATGCCCTCGCAAGAGAGGTTGCCGCCGCGACCCAAAATCCTGCACCGAAAGATCGATTTTGTCGAAAGCTAAGGTTCGAAACAGCCGGCGGCCCATCCGTGCGGCAGTCATCCGCGGGGGGGCGTCTGGGGCCCGATTGACGAACCGCCCCGATCCATCAACAATGAGTGGGTTGGCCCTATGGAGTGCTCCCTCGGGCCCGCGGACTTTCGAGCCCCAGGATTTTTTGCCCCATGAACGATCTCGAACGACAAGACCCCGAACTGTGGACCGCCATCGCCGGCGAAATCAATCGCCAACGCAACGGGCTGGAGATGATCGCCTCGGAAAACTACACCAGTCCGGCGGTGATGCAGGCCGTCGGCAGCGTGTTGACGAACAAATACGCCGAGGGCTATCCCGGCCACCGCTATTACGGCGGGTGCCAGTTCGTCGATGTCGCCGAAAACCTGGCACGCGATCGGGCCTGCCAAATCTTCGGCGCCGAGCACGCCAATGTGCAGCCGCATTCCGGCGCCCAGGCCAACACGGCCGTGTATCTGGCGGCGCTCGAGCCCGGCGACGTCGTGTTGGGACTCGACCTGGCCCACGGCGGACACCTGACCCACGGCATGCGTTTGAACTTGTCGGGCAAGCTGTATCATTTCTTCAGCTACGGCGTGCGGCGAGACACGCATCGGATCGACTTCGATCAGGTGGCCGCCTTGGCTCGCGAACATCATCCGAAGCTGATTGTGGCGGGAGCCAGCGCGTATCCGCGTGAAATTCCGCACGCAAGGTTCGCTGAAATCGCCCGGGAGTGCGGGGCGAAGCTGATGGTCGACATGGCCCACTACGCCGGTCTGGTGGCGGCCCGATTGCACGACGATCCGGTGCCGGTGGCCGATTTCGTCACCTCGACGACCCACAAAACGCTGCGCGGCCCTCGCGGCGGGTTGATTTTGTGCCGAGAAACTTACGCGAAGGACATTGATCGGGCGGTTTTCCCCGGTTTACAGGGCGGCCCGCTGATGCACGTCGTGGCCGGCAAGGCCGTCTGTTTCGGCGAGATTCTCGCGCCCGGCTTCAAGCAATACGCCCAGCGAATTCTCGACAACGCCCAGGCCTTGGCCGAAGTGCTGCTGGCCGGCGGCATGACGTTGGTAAGCGGCGGAACCGACAACCACCTTATCCTGGCCGACGTCACCTCGTTGGGCACGACCGGCAAGATCGCCGAGCAGTCGCTCGACCGCTGCGGCATCACGGTCAACAAGAACATGATCCCGTTCGATGCACGCAAGCCGATGGACCCGTCGGGCATCCGGATCGGCACGCCGGCCTTAACCACTCGGGGCATGAGCTGCGACGAAATGCGGCGGATCGGCGGCTGGATTTTGAGCGCGTTGCGATCGCCCGACGACGCGGCACTGTTGGGCGACATTCGCGCCCAAGTGACCGAACTGTGCGGGCAGTTTCCCGTGCCGGGCGATCAAATCGAGTGACGAATCCTTTTGCAGGGAGGGTGTTATGTCCGACCATTGCCCGAAGGAACCGTTTGGAGGATCTGCGGCGTTGTGGTATCTAAATAAAACCGAGGAAAACCGAAAGTTCTGCAATCGAGAAAACCACGCAATTGTCGGCGGTCTTCGCCCGCCGCCACTTTCGCTATTGTGTGGACCTATTTAGCCATTTTGGCGACGTTCTTGCCAAGCGGAGCATTGACCGGAATCCTTCTTGGTCTCATCAGTGACTTTGGATTCGAGCACACAGTGGACAACATTCGGGCTAATCCAGAGATTTTTGCCAGCCAGTACGCGGGGGTTTTGGTTTACAGTGCTTGGATTGGCTTGATAGGCCTGATCGCTGGGGGCGTTGTCATGACCGTTCTGTTAAGGCGGACCCGATTACGCGAGTCAGCTTGACTTTTCTAGGTAGGTTGGCTATACATTGTATATCCAACGCGCGATAGGCCAAGGGAGGCAACCCATGGTGACCAAAGTTCAAAGCTGGGGCAACAGTCAGGGATTGCGGCTGAGCAAGCAGGTGTTGGCGGAAGCGAGCGTCACGGTGGGCGATACGGTGGACGTGACCGTCCGCGACGGCGCGATTGTGATTACGCCCGTTCGGCCGCCGCGTGGAAAAATCAGCCTTCGGTCGCTGGTTGCCCAAATTCCAAAGGGTTACAGGCCGAAAGAAGCGGACTGGGGACCCCGTGTTGGGCGGGAGGCGTGGTGAAACATGGCCTATGTCCCGCGCAAAGGTGATTTGATCGCCGTTTCGTTTGATCCGCAGTCGGGTCACGAACAATGGGGCCGTCGGCCGGCGCTGGTCGTCAGCAACGACTTGTTCAATAAGCATACGGGGTTGGCGATGGTGTGTCCCGTGACGAATACCCGTCGCGATTTTCCGTTTCATGTGCCGGTTGGCGACGATTCCGTTTTGACGGGTTTTGTGATGGTCGAACAAGTGAAGTCGATTGACTTTACGGCGCGAAAGGCCAGGAAAATTAGTCGTGCGTCGGCGGCGGTTTTGGAACAGGTGCTGTCGCTGTTGGAGGCGTGCGTGTTTTAAGCCATTTGTCGTTGTCGTCGTGGGACAGCTTCAGGGGGGCCTGAAAGTGTCTTGTGGAGGCGATCGGTACGATTCATAGCGAAAGCAGCGGTTGGCACAGGCCAGCAATCGTTGCGCGGTTCGAAAGCGGTCGCCAACTTTGGCTTTTGTGGTTTTATGAGAATCCGAACCAACTCGTGAGCGAGACCATGTCCAAAAGCAAAATCCTCATCGCCGACGACAATGCCCCTAATGTTGAATTGTTGGAGGCCTATTTGGACGGGCTCGATTGCGAAATCGCCGTGGCCGTCGACGGCCGCGACACGCTGACCAAGGTGGCCGAGTTCCAGCCCGACCTGATCCTGCTGGACATCATGATGCCCAAGCTCAGCGGGTTCGAGGTCTGCAAAACCCTAAAACGCGATCCGACGACCAAACAGATCATGATCCTGATGGTCACGGCCTTGAATGAGCTTGGCGACATTGAGCGGGCCGTGGCCGCCGGCTGCGACGACTTCCTGAGCAAGCCGGTCAACAAGGTCGAGTTGCTCAAGCGCATCGAAAACATGCTCAAGCTGCGGCAAGTGACCGACGAGTTGGAGCGGCTGCGACGCTACATCGACAGCATGGAAGAGCCGCCGACAGAGCGAGCGTAACGCCATCACCCTAAGTCGTCGAAAATGTCGTCGAACAATTCGTCCGGCGACGCGGGCTTCAGCGGAGATTTCGTCTCGTCGGCGGCGCTCTTGTCGGCCGGCTTCTCGATGAGGGTCTGGTTGCCCGGCGATGGGGACGATTTGCCCGAGGCGACCAGCGTCGGCGATTGGACGGCCGCCACGGTCGGCGTCGGGCGGTCGAACGAGCCGTCATCGGCCGGCACGGCGGCGGGCAGTTTCTGTCGGTCGCCCGCGTAATCGTATTCGGCCCGAAACGTCAGCGGTCCGATCGTGAATTCGGCGTCCGGCAGCAGGGGCGACTCTTTGATCCGGCGGCCGTCGATCAGCGTTCCATTCAGCGAACCGCAGTCTCGGACCATCAACAGCCCGTCGGTCTCGAACAGTTCGCAGTGGTGGCGGCTGACCATCGGATGACCGATCTTCAAGCCGGCATCCCGACCCCGTCCGATCACCAAAGGCAGCTTCAGCCCAATCTTTTTCTTGCTTGCTTTGCCGCCGACCACCAGCAAAAAGGCTTTCATGTCTTCATGGTAATCTAGGAAAACATGCAAAGCAACGGGTTGTATGACAGACAAACAGACAAGCGGAACTTATTCCGGTCTGGTCGAGGATTGGCGGTTTCGGGGGCAGGCTCGGGGGCTGGCCCACGGGAATACGTGAGAGAGTAGCCCACACGAGGGGTTTTTGGCGTTCTATTGCTAAAATTTTCGATCGATCGATCAATTGCACTTGAACCGTGCCGACGGGAGCCTATAATTTCGGGACTCGCCCCATGTGAGACGGCCCCCGTTTTTAAGCGAATCGGGCCTCTCTGGGCTTGTTGCGGGTGTAGCTCAGTTGGTAGAGCACGACGTTGCCAACGTCGTTGTCGTGGGTTCGAACCCCATCACCCGCTCCTTCACGAATGACGATATTTTCACACCGTGGCTTGATTATGTCCGACACCGACCAGCGCGAAGAAACCCAGGGCGAACTGAATTCCGAGACCAACGCCGCGGCGGAAGTCGAAAAGCAGCGATTGGCGCTGGAGGTGAAGGTCGACGAGCGCAGCACCTGCGAGCGCCACGTCACGGTGACCATCCCCCACGAGGACATCGATCGATACTTCGATAAGGAGTTCAGTGAGTTGATGCCGACGGCTCACGTGCCGGGTTTCCGGCCGGGTCGGGCGCCTCGCAAGCTGGTCGAAAATCGCTTCCGTAAGGAGTTGGCCGGGAAGGTCAAGAGCGAGCTGTTGATGGACAGCCTCGGGCAGGTCAACGACGAGCAGAAGCTGTCGGCGATCAGCGAGCCGGAATTCGATTTGGAGGCGGTCGAGCTGCCCGACGAGGGTTCGCTCACCTTCGAGTTTGATATTGAGGTTCGGCCGGAGTTCGAGTTGCCCCAATGGAAGGGGCTGGCGATCGAGAAGCCGGTCCGCGAGTTCGCCGACGCCGATGTGGACCAGACGCTTCAAGACATCCTGTCGCGTCGCGGCCGGTTGGTTCCGCACGACGGGCCGGCCGCCTCGGGCGATTACATCACGGCCAATCTGACCTTCAAGCACGACGACAAGGTGTTGTCGAGCGCCGACGAGGAAGTGATCCGGATTCGTCCGACGCTGAGCTTCCGCGACGGCAAGATCGAGCATTTCGACACGTTGATGTCGGGCGTTCGGGCGGGCGAGACCCGCGAGGGCGAGATTCAACTGAGCGAGGACGCCCCGAACGTCGAGCTGCGCGGCAAAACGGCCCATGCCGTCTTCAAGGTGTTGGAAGTCAAGAAGTTGGAAGTGCCCGAGCTGAGCCCCGAATTGCTCGAAGAGCTGGGCGGTTTCCAGGATGAGGCCGAGCTGCGCGACGCCATTCGCGACCAGTTGGCTCGCCAGTTGGAATACGAACAACATCGTCGCGCCCGGGAGCAGATCACGAAGGCCCTGACCGTGGCGGCCAGTTGGGAGTTGCCGCCCGATTTGCTGCGTCGGCAGAGCCATCGCGAGTTGCAGCGGGCGGTGATGGAGTTGCAGCGGAGCGGTTTCAGCGACGAAATGATTCACGCCCACGAAAACGCCTTGCGTCAGAACGCGACGGCTTCGACGGCCCAAGCGCTGAAAGAGCACTTCATTCTCGAGCGGATCGCCGAGGACGAGAAGATCGAGGCGGACGAAAACGATTACGAGGCGGAAGTCCGGCTGATCGCGGCCCAAAGCGGCGAGTCGGCCCGTCGGGTTCGGGCCCGGCTGGAGAAGGGCGGCTCGATGGACGTGTTGCGAAACCAGATCATCGAACGCAAGGTGATCGAGCGCATTTTGGAAAATGCGAAGTTCAAGGAAACGCCCTACGAGTTCCGCCGCGCCGACGAGGAAGCGATCGATCAGACCGCCGGCGGAGGCCAGCAGACCGACATTCCTGACGCCAAGTACGACGAGGGCGAGAAGGTGCCCGAAGGGAAGGCCGAAGGGCATGGGACGGGGGGCGAGAAGAAAGGCGTCTGACGCCCGCGCGTCGGACTTCGACTTCTCCTACGCAGTGTGACATGGACGAAACATGGACGTTCGTGGAGCGGTCGCCGACATGGGCGGCTGGTTCCGGCTTCTAATCCCCAACCCCAATCCCCAAATCTCTAATGATGAGTGATTTTTCTCGGCCTGCGGTCGTCGATCCGCGGTTGAACTATCGCGATTATCAGCGCCAGCGGCAGATGACCCTCGGCGATCTGTTGCTGGAAAACCGGATCATCCTGTTGCAAGGCGAAATCCACGACGGCAACGCCAACGAATTGGTGATGAAGCTGTTGTATCTGCAAAGCGAGAATCGCCGCAAGGACATCCATTTTTACATCAACTCGCCCGGCGGGAGCGTCAGTGCGACGCTGGCCATCTACGACACGATGCAGATCCTCAGTTGCCCGGTGGCGACCTACTGCGTCGGGTTGGCGGCCAGCGGCGGCGCGGTCCTTCTGGCCGGCGGCGCCAAAGGCAAGCGGTTCGCGCTGCCCAACGCCAAGGTCATGATCCACCAGCCCTACGGCCAGGTGGGCGGCCAGGTGTCCGACATCGAAATCCAAGCCAACGAAATCCTGCACACCCGCGAGGTGTTGAACTCGATCTTGGCCAACCACACCGGTCAGCCGATCGAGCGGATCGCGAAGGACACGGACCGCGATTTTTACATGACCGCCGAGCAGGCCAAGGAATACGGAGTGGTCGACGACATCCTCACCAAACAAAAAGCGGAAGTCGGCGAGGAGGACGAGAAGTGACGGGCGGTTGCGTCCGGGCGTTTTTCGTCGCTGATCCCTAATCCTCAATCCCCTTTCAGCCATGCCTCTAATTCCCTTTGTGATCGAAAAGAGCGGCCGCGAAGAGCGGGCGATGGACATCTACAGCCGCCTGCTGAAGGACCGCATCATTTTTCTCGGCTCGCAGGTCACCGACGAAGTGGCCAACGCCATTGTCGCCCAATTGCTGTTCCTCCAGTCGGAAGATCCGAAGAGCGACATCCACATGTACATCAACTCGCCGGGCGGAAGCGTTTCGGCGGGACTGGCCATCTACGACACGATGCAGTTCATCAACTGCCCCGTGGCCACGTATTGCATCGGTCAGGCCGCGTCGATGGGCGCGGTGCTGCTGGCCGCCGGCACGTCCGGCAAACGCAAAGCGCTGCCCAATTCCCGGATCATGATCCATCAGCCGCTGGCCGGCGCCGAGGGCACCGCCGAGGACATCCTGATCCACGCCAAGGAGTTCACGAAGATCAAGGAGCGGTTGAACAGCATTTTGATCAAGCACACGGGTCATCCGCTGGAGAAGATCGAGCAGGATACGGATCGCGATCGATTTATGTCGCCGGAAGAGGCGCTTGAGTATGGACTGATCGACCACGTGATCGAACACGCGGGACAATAGAGTTTTCAGGCGGGCGCCGCCGAAACGGAAGGAACCGTTTGGGAGACGCCGGGGTCGCTTCTCAGTACGAGCAAGGATGCAGTACGATGAAACCCATGGCCTTGGCCGTCGTGGGATTGGCGTTGTGGGCCGCGGCCGGATGCCGCTGCGACCCGGCCATTCCCGTATTGGAGCGAGAACTCCGTCTGATAGAAGACGAGATCTATCGACTTCGGGCGGAAGTTGAAGAGTTGCAGGACTGCAACGAAGCCAACTCCTCGCGCAACGAATCTCGTTCTCGGCGCGAGGAGCCCGAACCGCCGCGCGATCGAACGTCGCCCGCGGCGCCGGCCTCGCCGGCTGTGGAATTACCCCAGCAGCCGTCGCACCACGTGCCCGATGCGCTCAAAGCGCCACGGGGCGGCGTGCCGGCCGACATTCCCGAAGTGCCCGAACATCTGCGAGGCCCCTCGCCAAAGCTGCCGTCCAAGACTTCAAGCGACCGTGGCGATCCGTCGGCCGACGGGCCGTCGTTGGATCGCAAGGAAGATCGCGTGGGCGGACGTCCGCCTCGCATGACGTTGGCCGCCCGCGACGGCTCCGAGCCGCTGATGCCCGGCGGCGATAGTCGGCGCGTGGCCTCGATTGCGTTGGACCGTCAGATGACCGGCGGCGTCGGCGACGACGATCGCCAGGGCGACCAAGGCATTTTGGTGGTCGTCGAGCCGCGCGATCGAAACGGTCGGGCGATCGACGCGCCGGCGGACATCAGCGTGGCGGTGCTCGATCCGGCGATGCCGGGCGAAGAGGCCCGCGTGGCTCGCTGGGATTTCACGGCCGCCGAAACGGCGGCCCTATTTCGTCAATCCGGCGAGCGTTGCGCGGTTCATCTGACGATGACTTGGCCGGGCGATCCGCCGAAACACGGACGGCTGCGGTTGTTTGTCCGCTACGAAACGGCCGATGGCCGACGGCTTCAGACCGACATGCCGATCGAAGTGGCGTTGCCTGGCGGCCGCACGGCCCGATGGTCGCCGGGCGATCGTCCGGAGAATCGACGGTTGCCGGCCAACGCCGAAGACGCCCAATCGCGGCGGCCGGTCTGGTCGCCGGATCGCCGATAGGGGCGAAAAACTGCCCTAGGGCGTTGCATCGGTTCCTGCTACAATCCTCCCAATACTTGCGCGGGGAGGAGAGGGGATCGCACGGGTTGCCGGCCCGTTCTCCAGATCCTTCCGTGCATTCAGCGAGGGAGGGAACCCATGCGGATCGGTTTGATCGCGTTCGGTTGGACGGCGGTGTTGGCCATGGCGTCGTTGGTCTCCGCGCAGACGCATCCGTTGCGCGAGTCTGCCGAGCCCGATCAACCGGTTCGGCCGCAAGTGCCGATGCTCGTGCCTCGCCAACCCGCGTCCACGCAGGCCGCTGCATCCGCGCCGAAATCGCCGTTTACGCTTTCGCCCGAGGAACAGGCGCAGGTCGACCAAGCGCTAAAGCAATGGGAAGAGCACAGCCAGGGCATCAAAACGTTTGATTGCCGGTTTCGGCGATGGATCTATGACGTGGTGTTCGGGCCGCCCGGCCGCGCACGGTTCGACGAATTGGGCTCGCTCCGCTATCAATCGCCGGACCGCGGGGTGTTTCGCGTCGAGACGGCGATGAAGGACAACAAGGAAGTGCCGATCGACGACGTTCGCGCCGAACGTTGGATCTGCGACGGCAAGTCGATTTTTGAATATCGAGCGACGCAGAAACAGTTGATCGAGCACAAGCTGCCGCCTGAGTTGCATGGCAAGGCCATTGCAAACTCTCCGCTGCCGTTTTTGTTCGGCGCCGAGTCGCAGCGGCTGAAGGATCGTTATTGGATCCGGATCGTCACGCCGCCGGGCGTCGCGGACCAGATCTGGCTCGAAGCGTATCCGCGATTCCAACAGGACGCCGCGAACTTCCATCACGCGGAGTTCATCATCAAAAAGGACAAGATGGCGCCGTTCGCCCTGAAGTTGGTTCAGCCGAACGAAAAGGACTCCATCGTGTACCAGTTCTACGACATCGAGGTGAACGACCCATTCCGGTTGTTCAAGGGCGATCCGTTTCGCGCGTTCACGCCGATCGGCTGGCAGAAGATCGTCGAGCAGCCGCCGACCTCGCCGGCCGAGCAGGCTCGTCGTTCTCCTGAGAACGCGCGTTAGTGCGTGTCGCACGGACGTGTAGCGTTGCCGGCGGCGTGATTCTACGGTTCCGAAAGCGATCGGCACGCTACAGGTTTGTAAAATACACCCTAGAACCGGAACTCCGCTCCGACGTTGAGGCCCTGAGCGTAATAGCTGGACGTCTTTCCGGTGAAGGCCGGGAAGGGCAGCGCGCCGGATTGTTGTTCCGGCCAGTTGCGAGGATCGACGTTCAGGTCGATCTGATCGGCCGCTCGGATCACGTTGCCCCAGTAGAGGATGCTGTAGCCGACGAACGCTCGCCAATGGCGGGTCATTTGATAGCCGAGCTCCAGGTTCAACTGGGGAATGATCGTGAAGACGTCGCGCGATTGGGGATGCGGCCACGGTTCGGCGGTTGTAGAGCCGTCGTTGGTGCGGCCGGCGAAAATGCCGTAATTGTAGTATTGCGTCGATTGATTCGGCACGGTCTTGTATTCTTCGCCGGCGATGTTGATCGTCTGGTGCGTATTGCCCAGCGCGATCTAGGTCGTGACGATCAACGACCAACGTCCGCGGTATAGTTCGGTCCGCAGTCCGAGTTCGCCGCCGTAGAATTGGTTTCGGGCGTTGAAGTTGTCGTGGATCAGGAACGTGGTGCCCAGCACGCTCGACGTGCCGCCGGTGACCGTGAGGTTTTCGGTGATGCCGACGTAGTCGCTCAAGTCATAATACCGGAATCCGAACAACAGGTCGGTCCGGCAACAATTCAACAACGGAATGGCGCAGGGGTCGTCGCAAGGCGTGCAGCAGCCGTCGCACGAACACAAATTGTAGCTGAGCAAAACGCCCGCTGACTGGAAATAGTCTTTCGCGTGGACCGAGACGGTGCCGTTGAGTAGGCCTGGAGAGCTGACCAATTCGCCGCTTTGCGTGTTGGATTGGACGTCGAAGAACGGCCGCATGATGACCGTGCTGCCCGAGGTGTTCGGACTGGTGTAATTGGCATCCAACTCACCCAACGAGAGATAATCAAACTCGAGATCCCAAACGTGGCAGCAATCGAGCCATGTGCCGACGGTCGTGCGATAGCCCGATCGTCCGCCGTCGAGGACCGTGTCGTTGCCGTAAAGAATTTGTGTGGAGTTGGAGCTTAAAACGCCGGTGCTTACCAGCGGCGGCAGTTTCATTCCGCTGCCCCACCACAGCAAATAGTCGGCCCGCAGCCAATAACGCCCCGGCAGGCTGCAAACCACGCCGTCCAACGCGTCGTCGGTCATCTCAACCGTCCCAGCCGTTTGAGATTGCGCCGCTTGGGGGACAACTTGCGACGACTCGGGAATCGGTTGAAGTCCACCGGTTGTCGTGTCGGCGGCCAGGCAGGCTCCCAGGTTTGTCCAAAGTCCACCGACAAAAAGCGCGACTCCGAGAGCATAGGCTCGGCAACGAGTTTGGTTCATAATCCCCACCTAAAGGCTGTTCGGCTTGTAGCGGATGGCCCGACCTTAACGAATAAAAGGACAACGACGCTTTTAACGAATCGACCGATTCTGTTGATCACATTAGCCGGAAAAGAATGTTTTGGTTAAAAGAGGGATGTGTGGAGGTTTGGGGTGTGTTTTTTGTGTGAAAAACCTGGTCTTCCGACCTCGCGGCGGACGTTTTTCGGGATGGTGGACTTTTTGGGGATGCCAACCCTCCGGGTAAGAAAGAAAAAAGAGAAGTGGAAAAAGGAAAAAACGATAAACGGGTCGCGGACCGTTCGTTCACCTGGCGTCACGGTCCCTTTTCGCATGGGTTTGGGTCGGACACGGGCCAGAACTAAAATGTGCGTGTCGCGGCTTGGCTTTTCTGGTAAAATGACGGGTTTGTGTCGTCGCCTCCCGTTTAACGTTCCAGTTCCATGCCCGCCTCCGACATTGTCATTCGCGGCGCCCGAGAGCATAACCTCCGGAATGTCGATCTGTTGTTGCCTCGCAACCGGTTGATTTGTTTCACCGGGGTCAGCGGGTCGGGCAAGAGTTCGCTGGCGTTCGACACGCTGTATGCCGAGGGGCAGCGGCGGTACGTGCAGAGTCTGTCCAGTTTCGCCCGGCAGTTTTTGGGCGAGATGCCCAAGCCGGACGTCGATCTGATTTCCGGCCTGAACCCGGCCATTTCGATCTCGCAAAAGACCGGCGGCCAGAATCCGCGGTCCACGGTGGGCACGATCACCGAGATTTACGATTTTTTGCGAGTGCTCTTTGCGAGGGTCGGGCGTGGGCATTGTCCGCAATGCGGGCGGGCGATCACGGCGCAGAGCCGCGAGCAGATTCTAGCCCGGATTTTGACGTTTCCGCCGGACACGCATCTACTGGTGTTGGCTCCCGTGGTTCGCGGCCAAAAGGGCGAGCACCGCGATCGGTTCGTCGACTTGATGAAACAAGGGTTTGTTCGGGCGAGGGTCGACGGCCGCGTGATCCGTCTGAGCGACGACTTGCGTCTGGATCGCCAGATGCGGCACGACATCGAGGTGGTCGTCGATCGGCTTGTGATCAACACGAAGGTGCGTCCGCGGTTGGCCGAAGCGGTCGAATTGGCCTTGCGGTTGGGCGATGGCAATCTGATGGTGGTGGAGGAGGAGAGGCTTGAGGAGGCGAAAACGCCGCCGCAATCCGCCGCCCCCCATCCCTCGTCTCCCGTCCCCGTTTTTCTTTCCGCCCATTACGCCTGCACGCACTGCGATTTGAGCTTCGAGCCGCCCAGCCCGCAGTTGTTCAGTTTCAACAGCCCGCAAGGCATGTGTCCTGAATGCGGCGGTCTGGGCGAGATCTATTCGTTCGATCCCGACCGGTTGATTCCCGATCCGACCCGGTCGTTTCAACAGGGTTGCGTCGAGCTGGTCGGATCCTGGCGCGACATGGGCCGCTGGCGTCGCCATATCTATCGCGGCGTCGCCGAGACGCTCGAACGGAAGCATGGGTTGCCGACCGGCGCGATTTTGGAGACGGCCTGGGAAGAGCTCGATCCGCGCTGGCAGCGCGCCTTGCTTTGGGGCACCGGCGACGAACACATCACCTTCACGTGGCGCAACGGTCCGTCCGGCTATAAATGGGGCGGCAAGTACGAAGGCGTCGTTCCGAAACTTCTCGAGCAGTACCGCACGACCAAAAGCCGACCGCAGCGGCGTCAGTTGGAAAAATACATGCGCGTGCTCGGATGCGGCGTCTGCGGCGGCGCTCGATTGAACCCGCAGGCTCGGGCCGTCACGGTCGCCAGCGCGCAGGCGGAGTTTCAGTCGCGCGCCGAGCGAACGTTGCCGGAAATTTGCGCGATGGCGGTCTCCGAGGCCGAACGGTTTTTCGGCCGGCTCGATCTCGACGCGACGGGTCAAAAGATCGCCGAGGACGTGTTGAAAGAGATCCGGGCCCGGCTGCATTTTCTGGTCAACGTCGGGCTCGACTACCTGACGCTCGACCGCACCGCCCCGACGCTTTCGGGCGGCGAGATGCAGCGCATTCGATTGGCCGGTCAGATCGGCAGCGGACTGGTCGGCGTGTTGTACGTCCTTGACGAGCCATCGATCGGCCTGCACCCGCGCGACAACGACCGACTGCTGGCGACGCTCGCCCGACTGCGCGACCAGGGCAACACGGTCGTGGTGGTGGAGCACGATGAGGACACGATGCGGGCGGCCGACCATTTGGTTGACTTCGGCCCCGGTCCCGGCGTTCGCGGCGGGCACGTGATCGCGGCCGGATCGGTCGAGCAGGTGATCGCACAGCCGAAAAGCGTCACGGGCCAATTTCTTTCGGGGCATCGAAAAATCGAAGTGCCCAAAAAACGTCGGACGGTCGGCGACGCCAAGCTGGTCGTTCGCGGCGCGACGCACAACAACCTGAAAGACATCGACGTTGAGATTCCCTTGGGCGTGTTCGTGTGCGTCACGGGCGTATCCGGCTCGGGCAAGAGCTCGCTGGTCGGCGACATTCTGGTCGAGGCGCTCAACCGCGACCTGAACGCCGGGCTGGGCCATCCCGGCGCCCATCGAACGATCGAAGGACTGAAGAATCTCGACCGGATGATCTCGATCGATCAGTCGCCGATCGGACGCACGCCGCGCAGCAATCCGGCCACCTACATCAAGCTGTTCGACGACATCCGCGACCTGTACACGCAATTGCCCGAATCGAAAGCGCGCGGCTATCCGCCGGGCCGGTTCAGTTTCAACGTGGCCGGCGGACGTTGCGAGGCGTGCGAGGGCAACGGCTCGAACAAGCTAGAGATGGATTTTCTGGCCGACGTCTGGGTCACCTGCCCGGTCTGCGAGGGACATCGTTTCAACCGCGAAACGCTGCAAGTCCGCTACAAGGGCAAGTCGATCGCCCAGGTGCTGGAGATGGACGTCCAGGAGGCGCTGCGACATTTTGAAAACATCCCGGCGATCCACCACAAACTGAAAACGCTGCACGACGTCGGGCTCGATTACATGAAGCTCGGCCAGCCGTCGCCCACGCTGTCCGGCGGCGAGGCCCAGCGCGTCAAGCTGG
>JBDKTJ010000007.1:0-11940 GCA_039698075.1 Thermoguttaceae bacterium
AATTGCTTGGCCCGGGCGGCCCACCACGCGTGGTCGTTGTTTTTCGCCTCCAATCCGTAGCTGCTTCGTCGGAGTCCCACATGCAGCGGCTCGTCGGACGGCGGCAACGTCGGCGGCGATTTTTGAACGTCGGATTGCGGCGCGGCCAAAACCCCTTCGTCCCAAGCGGCGACCGCCGCAATACCCAAAACCACAAAAAACGCAACCGTCGCGCAGGTGTTTCGGTGATCCATGGAAAGAACTTTTTCTCAAAGACGCTTACACCAGGAAATTCGCCTATCGGACCCATCGGAACGCCGCCGTCTCAACGGCCTAGGGCGTCGCGGTTTTTTTGGGCTTGCGTCAACAGCCGCGTCAACTCGGCTTGATCGTCGTCGCGCAGCGCGGCGTGCAGCGCGGCCAGTCGGGCGCCGTACTGCTCCAACGCTTGCAGCGCGTTTTGGCGGTTCATCATCAAAATCTGCCGCCACAGTTCCGGATCGCCCGCCGCCACGCGCGTCGTATCCAACAGTCCGCCGCCGACCAGCCGAAAATAGCGTTCCGGCACGGTCGCCGCCAGCGCGGCCGCCGCCATGTGCGGCAGATGGCTGGTCATGGCCATGGCCTGATCGTGTTGCTCGGGCGTCATTTGGGCCACCACCGAGCCGAGCGATTGCCAAAACGCCTCCAGGGCGTCGAAATCTTCGGCCCGGGTGTTTTTGGTCGGCGTCAAGATGGCCACCCGACCGTCGAACAAGTCGGGCGACGCGTTTTGAACGCCGGTCTTTTCGCTGCCGGCCAGCGGATGACTGCCCAAGAATCGCGCGCCGTGGGTCAGGCCCGAATCGAGCGCCGCGACGATCGGCTGTTTCACGCTGCCGACATCCGTGAGGAGCGTCCGTTCGGAGCCGTGCTGCGCCGCTTGGCGGACGAACTCGACGATCCGCTCGACGGGCGTGCAGACGATCACCAATTCGGCGTCGGCGACACCCTTGGCCAGATCGACGGTCGTGTGGGTGACGGCGTCGGCCCGACGCGCCGCGCGCAGCCCGGTCTGGCTTCGTCCGACGCCGATCACATTTTTCGCCAGGTTTTTTTGGCGAAGGGCCATGCCGATCGATCCGCCGATCAGCCCGACCCCGACAATGGCGACCGTATCCCAGTTTTTCATGGCGTGCTGCTCGAAAAAACAAAGGCCTTCCGTTGGGGGAAGAGCGATCCCATAATTATATCAGGTTGGTTCGTGAGATGAAGGGTGTGACGAGGAAAACTTGACGGTGCGATCGGCCCGTCCTATGATACGTTTTCCCGTGGAATGGCGGTTTTTGTGCCTCGGGTCGGTTTTCCCGCGCTCTGAATTGAAGGGCTCCCCTCGTGAAAAAAATCTTGCTGGCGTTGACGGTGGCCGGGTTGGTTCTTCCTCCGATGGCGTCGGCCGAGTCGCCGTCGCGTGAGGACATCGAATGGTGCCGCATTTGGATCGAGAACGCGCCGAAACACGATCTGCCTCGCGTGCTGTTGATCGGCGACTCGATCTGCGTCGGCTATCAAGAGACGGTCAGCCAGGAGTTGGCCGGCAAGGCCCACGTGGCGATGTGCGCCAGTTCGTCGGCGCTGGGCGATCCGATCTTGTTGGATCAACTCAAGCTGCTGCTGACCAACTATCCGGTCGACATCATTCACTTCAACGTGGGGCTGCACGGTTGGTATTCTTCCGAGGAGGACTATCGAAAGGAGTTGCCGAAACTTCTTGAGGTTTTGCAGAAAAACGCGCCGAACGCCAAGTTGATTTGGGCCACGACCACGCCGATGCGGCCCGATCCGAAAAACGCCGGAAAAAACAGACGCATCGAACGGCGCAATCAGGCCGCCGCCGACGTGATGGCGGGCCAAGGCGTTGCCGTGGACGACCTGTTCGGCTTGGTGCAAGAAATGGCCAAGGACGCCGCGTCCAAGGCGGCCTCGAAAAAACAACAGGGCCCGTGGCGCGATGACGGCATCCACTATCTGCCCGAGGCGCGCACACGTCAAGGCAAGCAAGTCGCCAAGTCCATTTTGGAGGTTCTTGGCAAATAGCAGGCTACGGTTAGGATCCATGAGCAACGTTTTTCAGTATCCGCACGTCGTCACCCAAGACGAAATCGACGAACAAGGTCACGCCAACAACGTCGTCTATGTCGGCTGGATGCAGGATGCCGCGGTGGCCCATTCCGCCACGCTCGGTTGGACCGCGCAGCGATACCTCGACATGGGCAAGGGCTGGGTCGCCCGCTCCCACAAGATCGAATATCTGCGGCCTGCCTTCGCCGGCGATGAGATCATCGTCGAGACGCGCGTGGCCGACATGAAAAAAGTCACTTCGAAGCGGCTCTATCGCATCGTGCGCCGCCACGACGGCGAACTGTTGGCCACGGCCGAGACGCATTGGGCCTTCATCAATTACGAGACCGGACGGCCGACTCGCATCCCCGAAGAGATCATCCACGGCTATCCATTGGACGACTAGCGAGGCGGCGGGCCCGGCGGACGCATCGGGGACAGTCCCAACTCCGCTCGGCGCGATTCCATCGCCTCCATGAACGCGCCCATCCGCGTCCGATCCTGCGGCGAATGGCGATCGAGCATCTCGTTGTGACGCATCGACCGCTGTTCGGACGACATATTCAAACCGCCGGGCGGGCCCCCGGGCCGGCGATCGTTGCGTGCGTTTTTCGGCCGATTCGCCTCCATCTCCTTGTGACGCTTTTCCATCTCGGCGATCTCTTGATCGAGAAAATCCTTCCGCTTGTCCTTGGGCAGCGCGAAGAACTCGTCGAGTTTCTGCTTCATCCGTTTTTCCATCTCTTGATGCATCGGCTCCATCACCTGCCGTCGCTGCTCGGGCGTCAGTTGGTCCATCGCCTTGTGAATCTCGTCCATTTTTTCGCGCGGCGGAGGCGGACCTTTTCCCGGCGGACCCGGCGGGCCCAGCTCTTTCATCTTGGCGCGAAGATTCGCCACCGCGGGGTCTTCGCCGCTTCGGGCCCACCAAACCACGCCGCCAACCAACAGCAGCGAGACAACCACGATCACGACGGTTTTCTTGCGTTTCATACAGAACCCCAACCACTTGCCCGATCCGATTGACGGTCAGTAATCCACATGCCCATCCGCGTATAAAATGTTGCGTTCGCCCAGCGTGCCCTTCGGCGCGTGCACGGCTTCAAAATCATAAGAAACGCTCACCTCGGCCGACGGCTTGCCGTTCAGGAATTCGATCCGCGTCTTCATCATCAGCGGCTCTTTCATCAACGCCGGAAGCGCCCGCCGCCGCTCCCAATCGTAACTCAAGTCTTCCTTCTCGAAATAGGAGCCCTCGGCACCGTCAATGTAGGATACGTCGTCGGGACATCGAAAGACCGACTGATTTTCTTCGATATAGGGCCCCAGCGCCTCGCGGAGCGTCGGTTTCTCGGGCGTCGTGGTTTTCATCTGCGCGGCGTCGGGATACCGCCCGTTGATGCCTTGCGCGTCGAGATACATCGTCATGGCCAGGCCGACCTGCTTCAGATTGTTGGCGCACTGCATCCGCCGCGCCGCCTCGCGCGACGCCTGCACCGCCGGCAGCAACAACGCGACCAACACGCCGATGATCGTGATGACGACCAACAGCTCGACCAGGGTGAAACCGCTCGCCGACCGCTTGCGGCCAGTCCGGCTCCACGGCGACCAAGCGGCTGCGTCGCGACGCTGCAAAATTTGCACACCCCACCCCCTCGCCCAAAACATTTTCTGCACGGCCGTCCGTGGGCGATCTGAAGTCACGTCGATGAAATTCGCGGGAAAAAGCCAAAAAACGCCACGGTTGCCCTCGCCGCAACCTTTTTTCGGTGTTTTGTTATCACGCAACTCCGATGCCAACAACTGACGTTTTTAGGCATTTTCGACGCTTTTCTACAAAAACGCGCGTAACCGTTTCAACGTCCCGCGTGTATACAGGAACGGGGCAGACCTATTACAATAAACCTTTGGAAATAGACAAGAGGTGTCTGATGCGAAAAACGCTGGCGCTGACGATTGCGGCTTTTTTGGGCCTTGTGGCAACGGTTCGGGCCGAACCGCTCGACATGAATCGCGTGTCGGCCGATGCAAAATGGGCGGTCCATCTGGACGTCGACGCCCTGCACGCTTCCAGCCTGTTCCAGAAAACTCGTCAAAAAGTCCTCGAAAAACACCCCGAAGCCGCCGCCGGGCTGGCGATGGTCCGCGAAGTGTGGAAGTTCGACCCTTGCACCGATCTGCATGGAATCACCGTCTACAGTTCGCAGTTGAAAAAGGACACCGGCGTGGCGATCGTCCATGCCAAGGTGAATCAGCCGTTCCTGCTCGAACGCCTCAAGCAGGCGTCCGAACACCGCGTGAGCACCTACGGCAAATATGAAGTGCACAGTTGGCTTCACGCAAAAGGTTGCCGACGCGAGCGCTACATGGCCGGCGCGTTTTTCAAACCCGACGTGCTGGTTTTCGGCGGATCGAGCGAAGAAGTCATGGCGGCCCTCGACGTCCTCGGCGGCGTCAAACCCAGCTATGCCGGCAAAGGACTGCCCTCGGGCGGAAAGATTCACCCGGGCGCGATCCTTGTGGTCAGCGCGATCGGGCTGGGCGACCTCGAGCTGCCCTGCAAGTCGCCGCTGTCGAAGCAGGTTGAATCGCTCGTGTTGGCCACCGGCGAGAGCGACGGCAAAATTTTCGTCGAAGGCACGCTGGCCGCCAAGAAGCCTGAAACGGCCCAGCAGTTGAAGGCCGTCGGCGACGGCGCGCTGGCGCTGGCCACGCTGTTGCACGGCGAGGACACGGCCCTGCTGAAGCTCATCAGCGCCTTGAAGCTGACCGCGACCGAAAAGACCGTCAGTCTCGAAGGTTCCGCGTCGGTCGACGACGTGTGGAATCGTCTGCAAGAGCTTGTGGAAAAGAAGTTCTGGCGCGGCCCGCACCGATTCGGCCATTCGGCGTCGATCGCTCCGAAGGAAAAGAAATAGTCCGGCATGTCGCTCCGTTCCCCCTCAGCGCCGACCAACGAAGAACTCGCCTGTCGAGCGCAGCAGGGGTGCGTGGCCAGTTTCGAACAGTTGTTGCGGCGGTTTCAGACTCCGGTGCTGCACTTTCTGCGGCGCCGGGGCCACGCCGCCGAGGCCGAGGACATCGCCCAGGACACGTTTCTTCGGGCCTACGAAAACTTGCACCGTTACGATCCGCAATGGCGATTTTCGACGTGGCTTTTTACGATCGCTCGACGAACGAGCCTCAACGCGCAGCGGCGAAAACGTCCGACCACGGACCCCGCGGCGGTCGATGCGGCCGTCTCGTCCGATCGCTCGCCGTTGGACGTTTTGGTGCGGTCCGAAAGCCGGCGGCGGATTTGGGACATCGCGGCCCAATTGCTCTCCGAAGAGCAATGGACCGTCCTGTGGCTGCACTACGTCGAGAACATGCCGCTGCAAGAGGTCGCCCGGGTGGTCAACCGTTCGCGGCCGTCGGTCAAAGTAGCGATGTTTCGCGCGCGGCGAAAACTGGCCGCCCGACTCGAAGAGTGGAAACAAAGCCCATCGCCGTCCGTTGCTTGCGAGGCCTCCGATGAATGACCCTCTTTCACGGGAACAAAAACGAATGCTCCGGGCACGACTGCAACGCGAGGCCGCCGAATCGCGGCCCCAGTTCTCCGAAGCGTTGCACCGTCGCATTTTGGACGCCGTCGAACCACGTCGCGCCGCCGCGCCGGCTCGCGCCGTCCGCCGATCGATTCGCCGTTGGGTCTCGGCGACCGCCGCCGCGGCGTGTTTGCTGGCCGCAATCGTCGCGGGCCGCCAAACTTTCGAGTCCGAAAACTCGCCCACGCCCTCGGCGACCGCCATGGCCGAGTGGTCCTCTTGGGTCGACGACGCCGCGGACGACCTCGATTGGCAACTGGTTTCCAACGCCGTCGCCGTGCCGTCCGACCAGTTGAAGCACGACACCCGGGTGGCCGTCGAGACCGTGCTCGGCCGCTTGCCGATCAATGTGGAGTTGTTCGCGGAATAGGGCGCATCTCACAAGCCTGTAGCGTGCCAATCGCTTTCGGAACCGTGGAATCACGCCGCCGGTGACGCTATACGTTCGTGCGACACGCACTAGCCGGAAAACCGGATGAAAAAAATCAGTCCGGCGTCCAGAGTTTTCCGCCCCCGCCGGCCGCGGGCTGATCGCCGTCGGGCGTCCATAGCTTGCCGGGTTCGGCCGCAGCCTCTGCCGCCGGAGAAGCCGCCGCCGCCCCCGCTTGCATTGCATCGGGATGGATCGCCGGCGTGCCGTCGGGCCGCAACAGCCCCACGTCGATCAGCATGTGGGTCAGCGCTTCGGCTACGCCCGGCTCCTCCAGGTGCTGGCTCTGCAAATGCTCGATCAATCGCATCGCCGCTTGGCCGTCGCGCGTGGCGAATCGCAGCGACAACTCCATCAAGTCCCACGACGCGTTCGATTCCTTTTTGGCTTCGGTCGCTTGCCGACCGCGCTCGATGTAGTCCAACGCCCGCTCGACGTTGTCCTCGGTCCGGGCCAACGTGGCGAACGCATGGAGCCGTTCGTCCGACTCGGCCATGCTCGGTCGAGCGATGATCGCCTCGGCGAACTTTCGCAGCGCGCCGTGGATGGCGAACGCGCCGGCCCGATAATACGCCGTCGCCAATTCCTTGTCCGACAACGTGTCGACCTTCACCCGCTCCAATCGCGCGACCGGCAACTCCATGATGGACCGCTGCGAGGCGTCGATCGCCCCCAACAAGGGCAATCCCAGTCGGGTGCGAAGCTCGTTGAAGTCCAGCGGCGTCGAGAGCCGGCTGGCCCAATGCTCCAAAACCAACACGACCGCCGACCGCCGCACGTCGTCCAACCGATCGCCGGCCTGTGCGTCCGCCGCCGAACGGCCGTTCAAAACGCCCAGCTTCAGCTTCGGCCATTGTTCGAGAATCGCCCGGCGAACATACGCGTCGGTCAACGTGCGGAGCTGCTCGGGCGTCGTGCCGCGCGGCGGCTGCCAGGCCGCTCGCAGCAACTTTTGCGTGGCCGACCAGTGTCCGACCGCTTCGACCGCCGGCTCCGGATCGACCGAATCGCCGAGCGTCTCGCCAAGCAACCGACGCACCGCGTCCAACTCATCGCCGGCGACGCCCAACACGTCCAGATGGGCTTCGCGGTCCGTCTGACGCCCGAACAACAACGCCTGACCCAACAATCGCGGCGTGGCGTCGATCGTAAGTCCGTCGGCCGTTTCGGGCATGGGCCGGTCCAACAGCATGGACGCGCCTTTCGGCGGCGGCGATTCTTCGTCGCCAAATCGCGCGGGATCGAACGGCACGGGCCGAATCTGCCGCGACGACAGCAAAAGCTCGTTCGCCCGATCGACGTCCCGAACGGTCCACGTCGCCTTGAACATCTCGATCCGATCGCCCAGCGGGTCGTCGGTCAAAAACATCGCCTCGGCCTCGGCCTCCACGGCGTCGTCCCATCCGTCCGCGTCGCGGACCCGCAGCGCGGCGTAATGATGCAAGGCCTCGATCGCTTTGGGGTTATCGGCCAACCAGCCGTCGAGCGACGCCAAATCGCGCCACACGACGGCCTGTTCCGGCAACTCGTCGGCCAGCGACTGCAACCGTTCGACGCCGGCGCGCCAATCGGCCATCGCCACCGCTTGCATCGCCTCCTGGAAACGATCGATCCACGGCGCATCCGTCGGACAAGCCAACATCGGCGGATCTTCTCGCAACAGCAGCGGAATGTCGGCCGCTTGGCACAACGCCGAAAGCAGTTGCGCCGGCCGCTCGTCCTCTTGGGCGACGTCCAACTGCAACTGCAACAGCGCCCGGGCGGGCAGCGGAAAACCGTCTCGCAGCATCGCGCCGGCCGTCAACCCGACGGCTTGATACGTGCGGCTCGAAATGTTGCCCTGCGAGGCCCGCAACGAACGCAGCGTGAACTCAAACGCCCGGCGAGCGTCCTGGTCGACGGCCGAAATGGCCAATTCGGCCAAGGCGACGGGATTGTCGGGGTGTTTTTCGAGAAAGAACTCGGCCGACGTCCGCGCGGCGTCCAACTGTCCGGTCGCCCGCAGCAAACTGGTTTTGATCGCCAACAGGCATTCGCGATGCCGGCCCGGCTCTTGTTCGAGCAACTGGTCGATGTGCGTCAGACAAGCCAGATACTGCTCGCCTTCGACCATGCGGTCGATTTTTTGCAACTCGGCGAGAAAGTCGCCGCAACAAAACTTGATCTTCTTGCCCGTCCCGCCGGGACAAATCGAATATGCGTCGATGGCCATGACAAAGTGGCTAGGGGTGAGAGTGAGTGGTAAGTAGCTGGTTGATTATTTTCCGGCGAGATTGCCTTCACGGAAGGCGTCGGCCATGGCCAGCGGCACCTCGGCCTCGGCCAACACCACCTGCGCGCGATTTCGGGCCACCTGGGCCTTCATCTCCTGCTCGCGCGCGGTGGCCAACGCGCGACGCTCCTCGGCCTTCGCCCGAGCCACGCGCGTGTCGGCCTCGGCCTGATCGGCTTGGAGCCGGGCGCCGATGTTCTCGCCCACGTCGATGTCGGCGATGTCGATCGAGACGATCTCGAACGCCGTTTGGGCGTCCAGGCCGCGGTTGAGGACTGCCTTCGAGATTCGATCCGGATTTTCCATCACTTGCAGATGGCTGTCCGACGAACCGATCGCCGTGATGATGCCCTCGCCGACCCTTGCGATGATCGTTTCTTCGGTCGCCCCGCCGATCAATTGCTCGATGTTCGTTCGGACGGTGACCCGCGCGCGAACTTTCAGCTCGACGCCGTTCTTGGCGATCGCGCTCAAGGTGGTCCGGCTCGATCGTTTTGGATCGGGGCAATCGATCACCTTCGGATAGACGCTGGTTTGTACGGCGTCGAGCACGTCGCGGCCGGCCAAGTCGATGGCGGCGGCGCGGTCGAAGTCCAAATCGATGTCCGCCCGATGCGCGGCGATGATCGCGCGGATCACGTTGGGTACGTTGCCGCCGGCCAGGTAATGCGCCTCCAACCGGCGCGTGCTGATGCCCGTGCGGTCTTCCGGCCCGATGCCCGCCTGCACCGCCATGATCTTGCCCAGCACGATCGTCTGGGCGTTGACGCGTCGCAGCTTCATGCCGACCAAACTCAGCAGGCTGATGTTGGCGCTGGACATATAGGCCCGGAACCAAATGCCGCCGAAATTGATCGCGATCACCACGACGACCAGCGCGACCACCACGAGCGCCAACGCGCCGATCATCCAGGGCAACGAACCAGCCGCCAGCGGAATCGACATCGCATGAGCCATGACATTTTCCTCCCGCAGGGGACGCCAACGTAGGACGGGTTGCTGATAGGACGACGCTCCAGCATAGCCGAACGGGCGGCCCGCGAAAAGACCCTGCCCCCCCTGGCAAACCCCCTCCGCATCCTTCATATTCTAAAATCTTATGACCATTCACACGCACACGTCATTGTCTGTCTGCTTTCGTGGAAAAACAGGCTGATTTTCATCCAATGACGTGGGACAGGTTGTCCGACCCGTCCGGCGTTCGCGCCCGCTGAACTTGGAGCCCACATCATGGAATGGGTGCAAATCTACGATCCTTTAGGCTCGGGCCTCTTGTCATCGGTCGTCGCCGGATTGCCGATTGTCGTGCTGTTGGGGTTGCTCTTGCTGGGCACTCCGGCGCCTCGGGCCGCGGCGATCGGGCTGACCACGGCGCTGGTCGTCTCGATCGGAGTGTTCCACATGCCCGTCCCTTCGGCATTGGCCGCCGCCGGCTACGGAGCGTGTTTCGGACTGCTGCCGATCGGTTGGATCATCCTGCCGGCCGTGTTTTTATTTTACTTGACCGTCCATTCGGGCCAATTCGAGGTCCTAAAGCGATCCGTGGCCGCGTTGTCGCCCGATCGCCGGATGCAGGCCCTTTTGATCGCCTTCTGTTTCGGCACGTTGCTGGAAGGCGCGGCCGGTTTCGGGGCGCCCGTGGCCATCTGCTCGGCGCTGTTGATCGGCATCGGATTCTCGCCGCTCTACGCCGCCAGCCTGGCGCTGATCGCCAACACGTCGCCGGTCGCGTTCGGCTCGCTGGGCATCCCGATCCGCACGTTGGCCGAGGTGGCCGGCATGCCCGAGATGGTGCTGGGCCAAATGGCCGGCCGACAGTTGGCCGTCTTTTCGCTGATCATTCCCGCCTGGCTCGTGATGGCCATGTCGGGCTGGCGCGGCGCCGTCGGCTGTTGGCCCGCCCTGCTGCTTTGCGGCGGCAGCTACGCCGTCATCCAGTTCCTGATGTCCAACTACCACGGGCCCGCGTTGGTTTGCGTCGCCGCCGGACTGGGCTCGCTGACGATCATGGTCGTTTTTTTGCGGTTCTGGCAGCCGCGCGACGTCTGGCGTTTCCCGGAGGAAGACGAGGCGGCTTCCACGAAGGACACGAAGAACACGAAGGCGGACAACGACGTGAGGGAGGAACATGAGGTCCCCTTGACTCCTCGACGCGTGGCCTACGCTTGGACGCCTTGGCTGCTGCTGGCCGCGATGGTTTTTCTTTGGAGCTGGCCCGCCTGGCGGACGTTTTTGAACGGCGGCACGCCCGAGCGGCCCAATTTCCTGGCAGGCATCGGAAAAATCTCGATTCCCGTGCCGGGTCTCAACGGACGCATCTATCGCACCAGCCCCGTCGTACCGGTCCCGCCCGGGTCGGATCGCGCCTCGAAACCCGAAAAAGCCGTCTACGAACTGAACTGGCTGTCGGCGACCGGCACCAGTTTGTTCTTGGCCTCCGTGCTTTCCGGGTTTTGGCTTCGCATCGGGTTCAAAAGTTTTTGGGTGCAATTCGGCCAGACGTTGATCCGCGTGCGCTGGGCGTTGCTGACCATTGCGTGCATGTTGGCGCTGGCCTTTACGACGAAATACAGCGGCACGGACGCCACGTTGGGACTGGCCTTCACGCACACCGGCTGGCTCTATCCGCTGTTCGCCCCGATGTTGGGCTGGCTCGGCGTCGCGCTGACCGGCTCCGACACCTCGTGCAACGCCCTGTTCGGCAGCCTCCAACGCATCACGGCCGAACAACTGCATCTGAATCCGGTGCTGATCGTGACCAGCAACAGCACGGGCGGCGTGATGGGCAAAATGATCGACGCCCAAAGCATCGTCGTGGCCGCCACCGCCACCGGCCAGTCGGGCGGCGAGGGCCGCATCTTGCGATTCGTCTTCCTGCACAGCCTCGCCATGGCCTTCTTGGTCGGTCTGCTCACGTTCGCCCAAGCCTATTGGCTGACCTGGACCATCCCGGCGATCCCTTAGGGGGCGGGCATCGTTTTTTTTGGGACTCGCCAAGAAATCGTCGGCTGGCACGAAATAAATCTCAGGAGGTTTTTTCTTGGGGTTAAAGCGTTTGTGCCCCCCCGTGCGAGAAAAAATTACCGAGGGTCAATCTCCGTAGAGGGGGAATTCGTTGACTTTTTCCCATATATTCTCCATGCTTAATAAACAAACACCTCGTGCTTGTGCCCGTATTCTCGGGAAAATAGGGGGGAGAAAACAGGAATGACAATGCTCTTCCTTGTCAGCGCCGCCCTCGGTGGGACGGTGCTTGTGCTCCAGTTTCTGATGACCTTGATCGGCATCGGCGGCCATGCGTTGGACGTCGACGTGCCGCAGGACATTGGGCACGATTTCGGCGGCGACTTTCACGGCGATCATCCCGGCGGCGCCGAGCACGCCCCCGAACACAACACGCTCGGATTGTTCAAAATTCTGTCATTCCGAACGATCGTCGCCGCGCTGGCGTTTTTCGGACTGGCCGGCCTGACCGCCCAATCCACCGACGCCTCGACGCCCATGCAACTGTCGGTGGCCACCGCCGCCGGACTCGCCGCGATGGTCGGGGTCTATTGGATCATGCGCGGCAT
>JBDKTJ010000008.1:0-36023 GCA_039698075.1 Thermoguttaceae bacterium
CGGACCTTTCGCCTGCGTCAAGAACGGCGCGGCGGTGAACTCGTCCTTATGTTTGATCTTCCAAACGCCCTCGTAAAGAAAATGACATCCCAAGCCAAGTCGAAGGGCGACCAGGGCGACGACGGCCAAAAGGCCAATTTTGAATCGTGGACAGCTCAGGGGAATTCTCCTTCACTCTGGTCGACGCTCCGTCCTTCGGGGACGAGGAGCAAGCCGAATCTGGGCTCAACAATGCGGCGGGCGGTAGGCAGGATTTTTTGGACCGAGGCGAACGGACGACCGGCGGCCGCGCGCCTTTCGGACTGCCTTCATTATATTCGTTGCCATTTCGGCTTGCCAAGATGCGGAACCGGAGTTTTTTTCTTTCTCGTCGCAAGACCATGAATCCAAGGGAGCACAACCCCCCCGTGACTGTCGCCCTCGCCCGATTCGACTCGCAAGGATCCCAAAAACGGCAATCTTTGCGAAGTCGAAAGCCGCCGCCTACGCGGTAGAAACGGATTGGGCTGGTATTTGACCCAAAAATCCGGCAAAATATCCCACTTTCCGGTCCTAAGACTTTAGCCCCCCCACGACCTGTCATGGCGCCCCGAATTGTCCTTTGTTACCCCGTCGAGTCCAAACACATCGCACAAATCGCCGCGGCCATGCCTGAGGCCGAACTGGTCGACGCCGGCCAACAACGCATCGCCCAAGAGCTGTTCGAGGCCGATATCTTCTGTGGACACGCCAAGGTGCCGGTCGATTGGGACGGCGTCGTGGCCAAGGGCCGGTTGCAGTGGATTCAATCGTCGGCCGCCGGAATGGATCACTGTTTGGTCCCGTCGGTCATCGCGTCGAACATTCACGTGACCAGCGCCTCGGGCGTGCTCTCCGACCAGGTGGCCGAACACACGATCGCCTTGGTGACCGGTTGGTGCCGGTCGCTGCCGACGTTTTTGCGGGCCCAGGAGAAACGGGAGTTCATCCGTCGTCCAACCCGCGATCTGACCCGCAGCACCGTCGGCATCGTGGGACTTGGCGGCGTCGGGCGGCGATTGTCGCAACTGCTTTCGGCGTTTGAAGTTCGAGTGCTTGCCACCGACATGTTCCCGGTCGACAAACCGGACTCGGTTCAAGAGCTTTGGCCGGCCGATCGGTTGGACGACTTGATCGCCGCCGTGGACATTTTGGTGTTGTGCCTGCCGTTGAACGCTTCGACGCGCGGGATCATCGACGCCCGGCGATTGGCGCGTCTCAAGCCGGGCTCGCTGCTGGTCAATGTGGCGCGTGGGCCGTTGGTGGCGACCGACGACCTGGTGGCGGCGCTCGAAAGCGGCCATCTGGCCGGCGCGGTGATGGATGTGACCGAACCCGAACCGCTTCCGCCCGATCACCGGCTGTGGAGTTTCCCGAACGTGATCATCACCCCTCACGTGGGCGGGCAAAGCAGTTGGCGCATCGACAACATGACGCGGATGTTTTGCCGAAACCTGCGTCGCTGGCAGGCTAAGATGCCGCTGATCAATTACTTGTCGGACAAGGCGCTCGGCTTCCCGATCCGCGGCGGAGGCTATCCGCTTTGGGGCGAACCGTGCGAGCCGTAGCAGGACGTCAGACGACCGCCGGTTGCGGAGCCACGGCCGCGCTTTTTAGCAACCTGACCTACCACGGCTATGGTTCGTTCTTTGCCTGTCCGCAGCTAAAGCCATGGATACGGAAGAAAACGGCCAAGGACAGTTACTTGCGACGTCTCCAACCAATCAAACCGGCCACGGCAACGCTAAACAGCAAAGCGATACTGCTAGGCTCAGGAACACTTACCACACGGAATCCTGTATTGTAGGACTCGTATGTTGGGACCATGCTGCGGCTGAAGGGGCGTCGAGAGGCACACAAGCCTAAGGGGCCATACCAAACGCCGCCACGACGACCACGAGTCGAACCGCGAATTATCGCTTCGTTCCACTCGCCTATATTGCCCATCATGTCTTTCGTGCCGTTTTGCTCTAAATCGCCATCGGTGGTTCCGTCCCAAGTATGTCCGATGACATCATCATAGTTGGCGTCGGTCCCCGCGACTGGCGCAACATCGGTGCCGTTGGCGTATAAGGAATAAAGTCCTTCGCCCTTGTAATAGGCTGCCTTGTACCATTCATCCTCGCTCGTGATCGCCCATTTCCAGTCCGTCTCGCGACTGACCGCCATCAGGGCCTCGTTCGTCGTTGCGCCGTTGAGATAATACGCCCCGTCCTCGGTGGTCGATAGATCCTCCGCGCCCGTGGGTTGGCCGTTGTGCAGCCAGTTGGCGAATCGGACGGCATCGCCCCAAGAGACATAGTTTACCGGGCGGTTCGCATAGTCGGCAGCTACGGAGTATACGTAGCTGCCCGAATCGCCGGTCTGCTGGATTTGACACCCGTAGGTGTCCGCCATGTACCCATTGTAAAGTCCATAGGTATCGGTGGCCGCCACAGCGTTAAGGAATGCAGTGTACTGCCCGGCCGTGACTTCATACTTGCCGATGTTGTAGTTGTAGGCGACCGAACCGTAACCGGTGGTGCCATCATCCATTACTCGGGTGTCAGCCACATTGCCAGCATTGCCGATGGTGACCGTGTCAATCGTGATCGCTTGAGTGGTTTCGACGGCAGACGCCGCTAGAAGTGTGATAAGGAAAAACAGGCCTCGATTCTTCAGCATTATGATTCTCTCCTTGTTAACGGATCACCAAGCGATCGCTACCTCTCGACATTTGGGTTATTTCGTACAGGGGGTGCATTTATGTCACCAGAGGGTGAATATATCGCGCCGCTACAACGCTTGCAAGCATTGGGCAAAACTCTAGAGTGGGGTTTCTCGGCGGATTTGCCATCCCCCCGGTGAATACGACATGACACCGGCCCCGATTTTCACCGTTGGCGAGAATGGTGTCAGAGCTTCCCGATCCGCGGCGGAGGCTATCCGCTTTGGGGCGAACCGTGCGAGCCGTAGCAGGACGTCAGACGACCGCCGGTTGCGGAGCCACGGCCGCGACGATTTCCTCGGCCGCGTGCAATTTCCCGCATCGCTCGACGTTGATCACCAGATCGTAAAGATGCGGATCGGTGATGTCGTGGTGGAAAAACCGCTGGGCCAGCTCATGGCGACCGGCGTCCAACTCGTGCATTTGCCGCCGAGCATCGCCTTCGTCGACGCCAAGCTCCTCGCGAATCTGCTGGATTCGATACTTAGGCGAGGCCACCAGCCGGACGGCCAACAATTCATGCCGCGGCAGCAAGAACTGGGCCGCGCGGCCGACAAACACGGCATGTTCGCCGCGAGACGCCGCCGTGACGACCCGAACCAGACAGGCCACGAACTTTTCGTGCGGCACCAGCTTTCGGTCCATCCACGTTCCCAGGACGTCGTAGACCCAATTGCTTCGGGTCTCATCGACCAGATCGAGCATGACGCGCGGCAACTGGAACCGATCGGCGATGTAATCGAGCAGGTTTTTGTCGAAGACTCGCCAACCGAGCATTTCGCCCACGCGACGCCCGATTTCGCTGCCGTTGGCGCCGGCCTCCCGCGAAATCGTGACGAATCGGATGGGCTGCCGGCCTGATCGGCCCTCTCGTTCTCGACGAATGGCCCGATCTTTAAGCTCCCCGGTCATTGCCCAAGCGTGCATCTGTCGCTCGGCGGCCGCCAGAATGTGCGGATCCTGCTGGATTTGCGTCGTCATGACCGACCCTCCCAGGCGAAAAGAGACAATGGGACCGAGGCCGCCTGCCCGTCGATAATTATACCATTTTTAGCCGATTTGGGAAGCTCTCCCCCCCATATTTTGGACTAGACAAACATTTGAATAACGGGCATCCTATGTACCGACCTTCGGACCAATGCGGCGGCGGCCTCGAGTTTTTTCCGAAACAATCTCGGGGCTGGCAAGATCGTCGCGGACCGGTCCGACGGTCGACCTACTGCCACGATGGACCGCCCAAGGGCGAGCGGCCATCGGAAAGAAGAAGTCGGAATGCCAGTGGATCGGATTTCTCAAGTGCTGGTTGTCGAGGACAGCCCGACCGAACTGCGGCTTTTGTGCAATCTCCTCCATGACGAAGGATTCGCCGTGATCGGCTGCTGTTCGGCGGCCGAGGCGTTGGACCACGTTCAACAGCAAGACTTCGGCGTGGCCGTGGTCGATCTCCGGCTGCCCGATCTCAGCGGGACCCAGCTTCTTCAGCGCATCCGGACGTTCGACGAGCAGATCCGCGTCATCATCTACACCGGCGACGGATCATATGACTCGGTCAAAGAGGCGATCAATTTCGGCGCGTTCGCCTACGTCGAAAAACTGAGCGATTCGTCGGAACTGCTGCGGCATGTGCATCGCGCGTGTCTCGAACGGGTCGATCGCTACGCCTTGGATCTTGAACGCGCGGTGGCCGAACGCACCGAACAGTTGGCCCGCAACAATTACGAACTCGAAAACTTCACCTCCGTCGTGGCGCACGACCTGCGATCGCCGCTGTTGACCATCTCCGGCTATTGTCAATTGCTGCTGGAGGAATTCGGCAAGGATATTCCGCCCGAGGGCGGGAAATACCTCGATCAAATCATCGGCGGCACGGCCCGGATGAATCAACTCATCGGAGACCTGCTGGAGTACTCGCGGGCGGCTCGGGCGCAACAGTATTTCGATCGCGTTGACATGGCCGCCGTGCTGGCCCACGCCCAGGCCAATCTCGAAGCCACGATCCGCGAGCAGTCGGCGCAGGTCGAGGCGGCGCCGATGCCCACCGTGCTGGGCGACCAGACTCAATTGGTCCAAGTGCTGCAAAACCTGATCGACAACGCCATTAAATTCCGCCGCGACGAGCCGCCGAAAATTCGCGTCGACGCGGTCCGCAACGGCGACGTCTGGCGGTTCGCCGTCGAAGACAACGGCATCGGCATCGCCCCAGAGCATTTCAAAGGAATCTTTCAAACGTTCCATCGCCTGCACGGTCCAGAATATCCCGGCAGCGGCATCGGGCTGGCGATCTGCAAAAAGATCATCGACCGGCACGGAGGTCGAATTTGGCTCGATTCGGTCGTCGGTCGAGGCACGACCTTCTACTTCACGCTGTTCGACCAAGAGCGGCCCTCGCTGTCGTCATGACTGTGGCGGCCGCAAAAAAAGAACGCGAATCCACGCGATTTTCGCGCAACTCGGTTATCCGCCGAGCGCGTCTTTAAGCTCGCGCACCTCGTCGATGAGTTGTTGCTGCCGATCGCAAAGCGAGTCGACGTCGCTGCGAAGCTGCGCCAGTTGATCGCGCAGTTCGGCCAACTCGCGGCCGGCCGAGTTCGACGCGACGACGTCATGCGATGCCGTTCGGGGCGCGTCGCTTGCCGGTTCGTTCGCAACGACCTCGTGCGAGCCGGCGTTTTGATGCTTCGCCTGCAACGCTTCCATTTCGCGCGGTTTGTACAAGGCGTGCGTGACGACGTGTCCTCGTCCCTCGGGCGTCAGCGACACGACGAGTCCTTTGGCCTTCAACGAATCCACCACGGGCCGCAACGCCGCCAGATCGGCGATCGGCTCCATCCGCGCGGCGCGCCCCCGCAATTCACCGACCGTTTGGTCGCCGCGCAAAAGCAGCTCCGTCATCACGGCCAACTCCACCTTGTCGACGCCGAGCCACTCGTAAAGATAATGGCGATACTTCTGCACCCGGCCATATCCTTCGACCAAGCCCACCGCTCCCATCGGACGAAGCCGGTCCAGCGACTCCTCGACCACCTCGGGCTCGTATTCCACGATCGGAGCGCGGTTGCTTTTCTGATTGCAGCCGGTGCAAATGGCGTTGAGGCTCATCGGATAAATGTCCGGCGTGGTCTTCGCCTTTTCGGCCAACACGCCCAAAACTCGACGATCGATGGCGCAAAGCGGCTGCCAACGAGGTTGCGACGAGGCTGTCGCCGACGATTCGACACTGGGGTCCATCACGAAAAAATTCCTAGAAGACAAGCCCCGACCGAAGAATGGCCAAAAGGAGGGAGAAACAGTACACCCCACTGGGCTCGAACCAGTAACCTTCGGTTCCGTAGACCGATGCTCTATCCAATTGAGCTAGGGGTGCTCGTCACTAAAACTCTTTACTACAAAAGAACTTAACTTCTTCCTGACACCTATATCGGCAAGAGCCGTCCAGCGAATCAACTGCGAATCGGACCCGAGCCGCGAACATTCCCATCGACCGGCCGAAGCCAAAAATCGACGCCGCCCAGTCTACACCATTCGCCGAGCCCAGCCAAGGGCGTCCAAGAAAAAACGACGCAAAAACGAAAGACCAGATCGGCCTGCAACCGATACGTTTCCGCAGCCCTTGATTGCTCGGCGACCGTCGACGAAGTAAAGTTGACAGCCATCGGCAACGCCGATAGAATGACCCTTCCAAAAAAATGGACGGGAAAAACTAGGCAAAGTGTAACATGGATTTCAAGGCATCGTTGCACTTCTCGGCGAGAAAATCAACCAGCTTTTCCGAAGAGTAAAAACGCGGCAGCGCGCAGGATCAGGTTGGAATCGGTGTAGCATCTCGTGTACGGCGCCGTAGCCAAGTGGCTAAGGCAGCGGATTGCAAATCCGCCATCGTGGGTCCGACTCCCACCGGCGCCTCTTTCCTTTCTCTCTCGTTGGACCATAGAAGGTCCGTGCGACGTTGGATTCGATAGAAGGCCCGTTTGCGACGGGCTTTTTGTGTTTTCGGGAACCCCACGAATCCTTGGCTGGCCCGAGCCGTTCGAGACGCCGCTGCGTCCGTCGCAGAAAATGCCTTCACGCAATCGACCGGCAGCGTCCTCTTTAGAAACTCGACCGCCCGGACGCCCTCAGGACTGCATGTGTCCAAGGCTGGTAAGATGCGGCCTGTGGGGGGAGTTCTGAGACGCGATGAATGTGTCGAAATCCTCCTTCTTAGGGAAACCAATCCACCTTCCTGCAAGAAAGTGTAACCTGGAATTCCATGGCGATTTGCAGATCGCGGCGCGATGGGAATGCGCAGCTCTTGCACCAACAAGACCGCGATGCTTCAGCGTGGATGACGGAGTCCTTTAAATTACAACGTTAGCAAAGTTTCGCGACTTCCCTATGTTATCTATTTTATTGTTTTTCATTCGGAAATAACGCTGAATGGCCGTTGTGTACGAGTTGCAAAGATGGGTAAAGCTTACTTGTTGTGCCACGACTGAGCAATAAACAGAAGATGCGGCGAATCGGATGACGAGATGCCCAGTAGGGGAAAAATCCGTGGAATCGTTGGCCATCAGGTCGGAACGTCCACGGATCCATTCCTACCCTATTTTGCCTAGTTGTCATATTTATGCGGCAAGTACTACTCATTCTTGGACGATATCTCTATAATGGGTTGCCCTTGGAGGTAGCGTGCTCGGCCAAGGATGTGCCCCTCCGACGAACTTCGTGATGTTGAACGACTAAGAGAATCATTCGCACAAGCCATGTTGCCGAAACGCCCATCTGCGTCCACCGTCGTTGACATTTTGCGGGCACGCGCGTCCGCGATGCAGGACAAGCTTGCCTTCCAATATCTTTCCGGTCAGGGTGCGGAACAGCTCAGCATGACCTATGGCGACCTGGACCGTCGCGCCAGGGCCATTGGCGGCGAACTGCAAGCGCTGGCCGCCGAGGGCGAGCGAGCTTTGCTGCTGTTCCCGCCCGGATTGGATTTCATCACGGCGTTTTT
Source organism: Thermoguttaceae bacterium (assembly GCA_039698075.1). Lineage (GTDB taxonomy): Bacteria > Planctomycetota > Planctomycetia > Pirellulales > Thermoguttaceae > JAJFVC01. The sequence goes on from JBDKTJ010000008.1 coordinate 7,713, forward strand.
CGGGTGTTTGTACGCCGGGATCGTTGCGGTGCCGGCCGCCCCGCCCGGACGCCACCGCATGACGTCGTCCGTCGAGGCGATCTTTGACGCCGCGCAGCCGTCGCTGGTGTTGAGCACCGTCGCCCATCGCCAACTGGCACGACAGTCCTACGGCCATCTGACAAAATTGTTCGAGCGGCCTTGGGTGGCCGTGGACAGCATCGCCGACGACCGATCCCGCGTTTGGCACGATCCGAGGGTCGATGGCGACCATCTGGCCTTCCTTCAATATACGTCCGGGTCCACGTCGTCGCCGAAGGGCGTGATGCTGACCCACGGCAACTTGTTGTTCAACGCCACGCTGATTCAAGAGGCGTTCAACAACACCCCGGACGGCTGGGGCGTTTTTTGGCTGCCTTTGTACCACGACATGGGCCTGATCGGCGGCGTCGTGCAACCGGCCTTCTGCGGAGGTCCCTGCACGCTGTTGGCGCCGGCGGCCTTTTTGCAGCGTCCGGCCTTGTGGCTCGAAACGATTTCGCGGCTTCACGCCACGGTCAGCGGCGGGCCCGATTTCGCCTACGACCTTTGCGTCCGAAAGATTTCACCGGCCGAGCGCGAAAAACTCGATCTCAGCAGTTGGCAGGTGGCGTTCACCGGCGCCGAGCGGGTTCGCGCCGAGACGATCGAGCGGTTTGCCAAAACTTTCGCTCCGTGCGGGTTCCGCCGTGAGGCGTTTTTCCCGTGCTACGGACTTGCCGAAGCCACGCTGATGGTTTCCGGCGGCCCGCGGCTCACTCCGCCCTCGATCATTCGCGTCCGAACCGATGAGTTGGGCAAAAATCGTGTGAAGGTTCTCGCCGACGACGCCGACGACGTCTCCTGCCGCACGTTGGTGGGTTCGGGCGAGTGTTTGCCCGGTCAAACCATTCGAATCGTCGATCCCGAGTCGCACCGCGTTTGCGTCGACGACACGGTCGGCGAGATTTGGGTCCAAGGGCCGAGCGTGGCGACGGGCTACTACCAGCGGCCCGAGGCCAGCGAGACCGCGTTTGCCGCTCGGTTGTCGGACACCAACGAGGGACCGTTCCTCCGAACCGGCGACCTCGGATTCCGACGCGACGGACAGTTGTTCGTCACGGGCCGGCTGAAAGACATCATCATCATTCGCGGTCGGAACTACTACCCCGAGGACATCGAACGTTCGGTCGATCGTTCGCACAAGTCGTTTCGGGCGGGCTTTTGCGCCGCCTTCGCGGTGGACGTGGCCGATCGAGACCGGTTGGTCGTGGTCCAGGAGATCGAGCCTCGCCATCGCCACGTCGACATGAGCGCCGCGTTGCAGGCGGTTCGCGGCGCGATTTCCGCCCAACATGAATTGGAAGTGTACGCGGTTGTTTTGGTCCGGGCCGGCACGATTCCGAAGACTTCAAGCGGCAAGACGCGCCGTTCGGCGTGTCGCGAAAACTATTTGACCGGGCAGTTGGAAATTTTGGGGCAGTGGAAGGCGGACGATTCGGACGGCAACGAGGCCGCCGCGGAGATTTTGCCTGCCGCGTGTCCCGAGTCGCTCACGGCCGCCGACATCGAGTCCTGGCTGATCGAGCGCATCGCGGCGCGGCTGCGGCTGACGCCGTCGCAAATTCACGTTACGACGCCCTTCCTCGAGTTCGGCATGGGATCGGTCGACGCGGTGGAAATCGCCGCGCAATTAGAATGTTGGCTCGGACGACGGCTGTCGCCGACCGCGATCTACAACCATCCGAACATCGCCGCGCTGGCCCGCTGGCTCGTGCGTCCGCAGGTTGACTCGACGCCGCCGCCGACGGTTCGGCCGCCGCAACCGCATATTTCGCTGAGGGACACGGATCCAAACCGCTTGCTGTACGACGTCCAACAAATGACGGACGACGAGATGCAGGCGTTTCTCCTACAGGAGATGGCGAAACAGTAACCGTGGGCTGGGGGGGTCGTTTTTCATGGGTGTCGAACCACGCGCGGAGTCGTTGACTCCGTTGCAGAATGCCGTCTATTTACTGAAACAGGCGCAAGCCAAGCTCGCCGAACGCGACTACGCGCAAACCGAGCCGATCGCCGTGATCGGAATCGGATGTCGCTTTCCCGGCGGCGGTGAAAATCCCGAGGCGTTTTGGCGCGAGTTGTGCAACGCCGTCAACGCCGTCGCCGAGGTGCCCGCCGCTCGTTGGAACGTCGACGACTATTACGATCCCGATCCGTCCGCGCCCGGGAAGATGAACACCCGATGGGGCGGATTTCTCGACAAGGTCGATGAGTTCGACGCCGAGTTCTTCGGCATTTCTCCGCGCGAGGCCATCCGCGTCGATCCGCAGCACCGGCTGTTGTTGGAAGTGGCCTGGGAGGCGCTCGAAGACGCGGGCCTGCCGCCGAGCCAAATCGCGCAGACCAAAACCGGCGTCTTCGTCGGCGTGATCGGCAGCGACTACGCATTGCTTCAGTCCCGAGACCTCAGCGACATGGACGTGTTCTCGGGCACGGGCAGCAGCCACGCCATCTTGGCCAACCGGCTTTCGTATTTCCTGAACGTCAACGGGCCGAGCGTCGCGTTGGACACCGCCTGCTCGTCGTCGTTGGTCACGGTGCATCTGGCCTGCCAAAGCCTGCGATGCCGCGAGTCCGACATGGCGTTGGCCGGCGGCATCAACCTGATCCTCAGCCCGGAAATGACCCTGGCGCTGACCAAGGCCCACATGATGGCGCCCGACGGATGCTGCAAGGCGTTCGACGCGGCCGCCAACGGCTACGTGCGAGGCGAAGGCTGCGGCATGATCGTCCTGAAACGGCTCAGCGACGCGATGGCCGCCGGCGATCGCATCCTCGCGCTGGTTCGCGGCACGGCGGTCAACCATGACGGACGCAGCAACGGACTGTCCGCGCCCAACGGACCGGCCCAAGAGGCCGTCATCCGCACGGCGCTGGCCGACGCCGGACTTTCGCCGACCGACGTCAGCTACATCGAGGCCCACGGAACCGGCACCAAACTGGGCGATCCGATCGAAATCGAAGCCCTGCGCGAAACGCTTTGCACGGGCCGAGCGGCGGACCGGCCGTTGATGGTCGGATCGGTCAAGACGAACATCGGCCACTTGGAAAGCGCGGCGGGCATCGCCGGGGTGGTCAAAGTGGCGATGATGTTGCGCCACGGCCAGGTGCCTCCGCATTTGCATCTGCATCAGATCAATCCGCTGCTGAGAATCGACGGCGCCCCGTTGGAAATCCCCACCGCGATGCGCGACTGGCCGCCGTCGGACGACTCGCCGCGTTGTGCGGGCGTCAGCGCGTTCGGGTTCGGCGGAACCAACGGTCACGTGATCCTTTCCGAAGCACCGGCGCAAAAGCCGCTGGAGCCGTCGACGGTCGAACGGCCTCGCCATCTGATGGCCCTCTCGGCCCGCACGGCGCACGCGCTGGTCGAGCAGGCCGCCCGATTCGCCGCGCATCTGGAGTCCGAGCCGTCGACGTCGCTGGCCGACGCCGCGTTCACGGCCAACGTGGGCCGAGAGCATTTCCAATATCGCGTCGCGGTCGCCGCCGCCACGGTCGACGAATTGCGAGACCGGCTCAAAGCGTTCGCCGCCGATCCTGAAAAGTCGAACATTCACGCGGGCCAGGCGCGGGTGGACCGGTTGCCGCGGATCGGATTCCTGTTTACCGGACAAGGCGCTCAGTATGCCGGCATGGGCCGCCTGCTGTACGAAACGCAGCCGACGTTCCGCGCCGCGATGGACGCCTGCGACGCCGCGTTGCGATCCGAATTGGACCGCCCGCTGCTGTCGTTGCTCAACGACCCGGACGCCACGCTGTTGAATCAAACCGGCTACACGCAGCCGGCGATGTTCGCCATCGAATACGCATTGGCCGCCCTCTGGCGCAGTTGGGGCATCGAACCGACGGCCGTGATGGGCCACAGCGTCGGCGAGTTCGCCGCGGCATGCACCGCCGGCGTGTTCTAGTTGGAGGACGGCATCAGACTGATCGCCCGGCGCGCCAAACTGATGCAAAGCCTGCCGGCCGGCGGAATCATGGCCGCGGTGATGGCCGCCGAGCCGACCGTCGCCGCCGGGTTGGAGTCCTATCAGGGACAAATCACCATCGCCGCGCTGAACGGTCCGGCGAGCGTGGTCATTTCAGGCGACGAGCCCGCCGTGCGTCAGTTGCTCGAACAGTTCGACGGCCAGGGCATCCGGTCGAAGACGCTGGCCACGTCGCACGCCTTCCACAGTCATCGGATGGACCCGATCTTGGGCCAACTCGACGACGCGGCCCGCTCGGTCCAGTTCTCCGCGCCGACGTTGGGGATCGTTTCGAACTTGACCGGCCGGTTGGCCGACGCTCAAACCTATGCCGACCCGACCTACTGGAGCCGCCACGCCCGATCGCCGGTGCGTTTTGCCGAAAGCCTGCAAGCGATGGCCGACGCCGGTTGCGAGTTGTTCCTCGAAATCGGACCGAGCCCGACGTTGATCGGCATGGGCCGCCGCTGCCTGACGGACGACCAACTGAAGTGGCTGCCGTCGCTTCGACCCGGTCGCGACGATTGGCAGGTCCTGTTGGACAGCCTTGCCGAGCTGTACGTCGGCGGCGCGGCGATCGACTGGGCCGGATTCGATCGCGACTACGCGCGTCGAAAGGTTTCGCTGCCGAGCTATCCGTTCCAGCGACGTCGTTATTGGGCGTCGGGTGCGGACGTCGGCGATTTCGACAGTTTCTCGTCGCCGCGTCGCAAGGGACCGGCCCTGCATCCGCTGTTGGGGCGAAAGCTGGTCGCCGCCGCCAGCGATTCCGTCTTCGAGTCGTCGCTGACCTCGCATCGGCCGGCGATTTTGACCGATCACAAAATCCAAGAGCAAGTCGTCATGCCGGCGTCCGGCTATCTCGAGATGGTGCTGGCCGCGTCGGCCGTCGTGCACGATCATCCGTGGCGCATCTCGGGCGCGACGTTGTTGGAGCCGTTGTTGTTGGACAAAACCGCCAAAACGGTCCAAGTGGTGCTGTCGCCCGAGGGCCCCAGCGCCGCATCGTTCCGCATCGTTTCGATCAGTCAGCCCAAGGACGATTCCGATCCGGTGTTCACCGCGTTGGCCGTCGGACGGATCGAATCGCCGCGCGGCGCCGAGGCCGAGACGATCGACCTGGCGGCCTGCCGAGCCCGGTTCACCGGTCCAGTGCGCGATGAGCAATGGCAGATGAACGCCCTGCATCGCGCCGGCCTGGACCCCGGTCCGACGTTCTGTTGGATCCACCAACATTGGGTCACCGAGACCGAAGGGCTCGCCGAACTTCGCGCCGCCGGCGAGAAGGACCATCTTGGCGATTATCAAATTCATCCCGGCCTGTTGGATTGCGGGTTCCAACTGCTCGGCGCGGTGCTGCCCGGCGCGGGCGAAAACATCGACGCCTATGTGCCGATGGGCGTCGACCGCATTCAACTGTTTGATCGCGTCGAAGGGCCCGCGTGGTATCTGGTCGCGTTGCGTTCGTTCAACGGCAAGGTGGCCATCGGCGACATTCGGCTGCTGGACGCCTCGGGCCGCGTGTTGATGAAATTGGAAGGCGTCCGGCTGCGTCGCGTCCCACGCGATTGGCTGGCCCGACGCTTGGCCGGTCCGCTGCCCGATTGGTGCTACGAATTGACCTGGACGCCGCAATCGCTGCCGACGCCGGAGGCCAATCAGACGGTCGAGCCCGGTCGCTGGTTGATCTTCGACGAACGCGAAAAACTCGGCGCCGCGGTGGCCGACCCGTTGCAGTCGCAAAACCAGCGATGCACGGTCGTTCCGGCTGACGCGACCCCCGACATGCGAGCCGAAGCAGTGCGACAGTTTCTGGCCGATCCCGAGCCCGGACGTCGCGGCATCGCGTATCTGTCGAACGTGGACATCAACGGTCAAGCGTCCGGACCAGATTTCGCCGCCGCACGCGATCATGGTTGGGGCGGCGCGCTCGACGTGGTCCGCACATTGGCCGAGTCGAACGCCGCCGAGCCGCCGCGGCTTTGGATCGTGACTCGCGCCGCGCAGGCCGCCTCGGGCGATCGCCAGTCACCGATCCATTTGGCGCAGTCGCCCATTTGGGGCCTCGGCCGGGTCATCGCGTCGGAACTGCCCGCGCTGGCGTGCACGCGCATTGATCTCGACGGCGAAGGCGCCGGAACCAGCGCCGCCCAATTGGCCGACGAATTGCTGCGCGGCCAGGGCGAGGATCAAATTGTTTATCATGCGGGCGTGCGTCGCGTGGCCCGATTGCGACGGCTGCGTCACGGTGAGATGGGCGCGTTGGAGATTCCCAACGGCCAGCCCTATCGGTTGGACATCACGTCGCGCGGCCAGCTCGACAATGTCGTGTTGCGAGCCACTCCGCGTCGTCCGCCGGGGCCCGGTCAGGTCGAAATCCGCGTCCGGGCCACGGGCCTCAATTTCCGCGACGTGTTGAACGTTTTGGACCTGTATCCCGGCGAGCCGGGCGCGATGGGCGGCGAATGCGCCGGCGAAGTGGCGGCCGTCGGACCGGGTGTCGAAAACTTCAAGCCGGGCGATCCGGTCATCGCGTTGGCGCCGGCCACGTTCGCCAGCTATGCCATGACGATGGCTGAGTTCGTCGCGACGAAACCGGCCCACCTCAGTTTCGACGAGGCGGCGACCATTCCAATCTGCTTCGTCACGGCCGAACTGGCCCTGCGGCAGCTTGGCCGTTTGCAGCCCGGCGAACGCGTGCTGATTCATGCGGCGTCCGGCGGCGTCGGGTTGGCCGCCATCCAGATCGCCCGGCAAATCGGGGCCGAGATTTTCGCCACCGCCGGCAGCCCCGGCAAACGCGAATACTTGAAATCGCTGGGCATCGCCCACGTGTTCGACTCGCGTTCCACGACGTTTGCCGACGAGATCCGCAAAGCGACCGATGGCCAGGGCATCGACATGGTCCTCAATTCGCTCACCGGCGAGGCCATCGCGGCCGGGTTGTCGGTGCTGCGTGCGGGCGGTCGGTTCATGGAACTCGGCAAGACCGATCTTTGGGACCAGGCTCGGGTGGATCAATTCAAGCCGGGCCTGAAGTTCCATGCGATCGCGCTGGACCACATGATGGCCGAGCGACCCAAGCAAGTCGGCGAGTTGATCCGCGCGGTCGTGCCGCAGTTTGTCGACAAAAAACTCGCGCCGCTGCCGCTGCGAACGTTCCACATCCAACGCATCATCGACGCCCTGCGCCACATGGCCCGGGCCGAACACATCGGCAAGGTCGTGATTCAGGCCGCGGCCGGCGGCGACTTCGCCGATCGAGGGCTTTCGCTCCACGACGACGGCACGTATCTGGTCACCGGCGGACTTGGCGGGCTTGGGCTGAAACTGTCCGGCTGGCTGGTCGATCGCGGCGCTCGGCATCTCGTGCTGTTGGGTCGCTCCGGCGCGTCGGACGACGCCAAGCGGAAGATCGAGGAGCTCGAACGGTCCGGTGTCGAGGTGTCGGTCCGTCGTTGCGACGCCGGCAATCGCCAACAGTTGGCCGACCTGCTGGCCGACGTGGCCCGCACGATGCCGCCGTTGCGAGGCGTTTTCCATCTGGCCGGCGTGCTCGACGACGGCACGCTCCGCGATCAGACGCGCGAGCGGTTCGATCGGGTCATGGCCGCCAAAATGCTCAGCGCTTGGAACCTGCACGAGTTGACGCTCGGGCAGCCGTTGGACTTGTTCGTGTTGTTCTCGTCGGCCGCCGCGTTGATGGGCTCGCCGGGTCAGGGCAACTACGCCGCCGCCAATGCGTTCCTCGATGCGCTGGCCCACTATCGCCGTTGGGAAAAACGCCACGCCTTGAGCGTCAACTGGGGCTCCTGGGCCGAAGTGGGCATGGCCGCCAAGCTGGTCGAATCGGAGGGCCGACGTTGGGCCGCCGCCGGTTTGGGTTCGATCGAGCCGGTCGCGGGCATGCACACGCTCGAACAGTTGATCGTCGACGATCGCACGCAGGCCGGCGTGTTGCCGATCGATTGGCCGAAGTTTTTCGAACGGATTCCGGCCGGCGCCGAACCGGCGTGGCTGTCCGACATGGCCCGCGACGCCCGCGAGGCGGTTTCGCCCGGCGACGCCCGGCCCGTGTTGCTCGAAGAATTGCAAAACGTCACGCCGGCCGAACGACTCGAAGTGGCCTTGACGCACATCCGCAAACAGGCGGCCCGCGTGTTGGCCATCGACGAATCGAACCTGCCCGACCCGCGTCGAACGCTGAACGAATTGGGCTTCGACTCGTTGACGGGCGTGGAGTTCGCCAATCGGGTCGGCCGCTCGGTGGGCCATCACCTGAACCCGGCGCTGCTGTTCGACTATCCGACGCTGGAGAGCTTCACCGGCCACGTGGTGCGCGACGTGCTGCAAATGGATTGCGGCGAAGAGGCGTCGGCTGCCAAGCCCGAACCGGCCGCCGAAACCCAGCAAGCGGCGCAGACCGCCGCCGAGGTCGAAGGCATGTCGGAACGGGAAATGGAAGCTCTGGTGGCTAAGCAGCTCGAAGAGCTTCAGAAGTAAAGAACCATGGACGATCTGGCCGCAAGGCTAAAAAACATGACGCCCCTGCAGCGCGCCGTCTACGCGCTGAAGGAAACCCAAGCGCGTTTGGAGGCGTTGGAGCGTCGCCGCGCCGAACCGATCGCCGTGGTGGGCATGGCGTGCCGTTTCCCGGGCCAAGCCGACACGCCCGACGCCTATTGGCGGCTGCTTTGCCAGGGCGTCGACGCGGTGGGCGAAGTGCCGCCGGACCGCTGGAACGTCGACGAGTTTTACGACCCCGACCCCGCCGCGCCCGGCAAAATGTGCACCCGCTGGGGCGGATTTCTCAAAAACATCGACCGGTTCGACAACCACTTTTTTGGCATCTCCGACCGCGAAGCCTCAAGGATCGACCCGCAACAACGCATCCTGTTGGAGTTGACCTGGGAAGCGTTGGAAGACGCGGGCCTGCCCCCGGCCGGTTTGCGCGGGCAAAAAATCGGCGTCTTTGTGGGCATCGCGCAGAGCGAATACGGGTTGATGCTGTCGAGCGATCTGGACCTGACCGACGCCCATGTGGCGGCCGGCACGTCGCTCTGTTTGGCGGCCAACCGGCTTTCGTTCGTTTTCGGGTTGCACGGGCCGAGCCTTTCGCTCGACACGGCTTGCTCGTCGTCGCTGGTGGCGTTGCATCTGGCGTGCCAAAGCATCCGCAGCGGCGATTGCGACGCGGCGTTGGTCGGCGGCGCCAACATGCTGCTGTCGCCCATCGGAACCATCAACTTGACGAAGGCGGGCTTCTGCGCCACCGACGGCTGCGTGCACGCCTTCGACGCTGCGGCGACCGGCTACGTGCGGAGCGAAGGCGTCGGCGTGGTGGTGCTCAAGCCGCTCTCGGTTGCCCTGAAAAACAACGATCCGATCCACGCGGTGATTCTCGGCAGCGCGGTCAATCAAAACGGATCGAGCAACGGATTGACCGCCCCCAATCGTTTGGCCCAAGAACAAGTGCTGCGCGACGCCTACGCGCAGGCCCGCGTGTCGCCGGGCGCGGTGCAATACGTCGAAACGCAAGGGACCGGCACCCGACTGGGCGACGCGATCGAAGCCACCGCGCTGGGCAACGTGTTGCGCGACGGCCGGCCCACCGGGTCGACGTGTGCGATCGGCTCGGTCAAAACCAACTTGGGTCATTTGGAAGCGGCCTCGGGCATGGCCAGTCTGATCAAGGCGGTGCTGATGCTTGAGCGCGGTCAAATGCCGCCGAGCCTGCACTTTGAAACGCCGAATCCTGAAATCCCGTTCGATCGGTTGCCGTTGCGCGTGCAAAGCCAACGGACGCCGTGGCCCGACGTGCCCGGTCCGCGATTGGCCGGCGTCAGCGCGTTCGGGTTCGGCGGCAGCAATTCGCATGTGGTGTTGGAGGGCCCGCCGACGGCCGCGTCTGAGCCTGCCGCCGCGTCGCTCGACCTGCTGCCGCTGTCGGCGCGGACCGATGCGGCGCTGCGTGACCTGGCACGCAGTTACGTTGATTTTCTGAAAAACGATCCGTCGGCGTGGGCCGATGTTTGCTACACCGCCGCCGCGCGACGCGATCATCACGATTGTCGGCTGTCGATCGTGGCCGACTCGCCGCAACAGGCCGCGAAACGGTTGGAACAATATCTGGACGGCCAAAAACCCGCCGGCGTTTTGGAGGGTCGAAAGCCTTACGGTCGGTCGCTGAAGACGGCGATGCTTTTTGACGACCGGCCCGAGCCGTGGCAATCGGCGGCTGGACGCTTGCCGGAAACGCTGCCCGGTTTTGTCGACGCGGCCGCGGAAATCGACGCCGCCGTGCAGCGCATCATGGGCCGTCCGTTGGTCGAACTGTTGAAGGATCCGTCGAGTTGGACCGTCGGCTCGGTCGCGTTGGTGGCCGCGCAACTGGCCGTCGTGGCATGGTGGCGCGCCGTCGGTGTCGGGCCCGACGTGGTTGTCGGTCGCGGCGTCGGCGAACTGTCGGCCGCCGTGGTCGCCGGCGTTCTGACCCTTGACGAGGTTCTGCAATGGGCCGCTTCGGGCGTCGTGCCGCAAAGCCGCTCGGCCATGCTGCCGATGTTGTCGGCGGTCGACGGGCGCGCTCATCTCGGGCCCGATCTGGACGCCGCGCATTGGCAAGCCTGCCGGACCGGTCGCGCCGACGGCTGGGACGCCGCGCTCAAGTCGCTCGACGATCGCAAGGTGGACGTGCGATTGGACATTCGTCCCCTCTCCCTTGGTGAGAGTGATGATTTGCATTCCACCCTGGCGTCGCTTTACGTGGCGGGGGCCGACTTGCATTGGTCGCGGTTGACGCCCACGAGCGCCCGATGCGTCCGCGTGCCGACGTACCCTTGGCAACGCCAGTCGTTGTGGGTCACAAGCGACAAATGGCTGGTCGGTTCGACAAAAGCCCCGGCGAAACAAGATTCCGCCGCCGCGCCGTCGACGATTCGCCATCGCCCGGACTTGACCGCGCCCTACGTCGCGCCGCGAAACGAGTTGGAAAAAAAACTCGCCGAGCTTTGGGCCGGAGTGCTCGAATTGGACCGGGTCGGCGTCCACGACCATTTCTTCGAGTTGGGCGGCCATTCGCTTTTGGCCGCGCAGGCCGCCTCGCGCATGATGGCGCAGTTCGAGGTCGAGTTGCCGTTGCGCGAGATGTTCGAGTCGCCCACCGTGGCGGGCTTGGCCGCGCTGATTGAAGCCGCGCAACGCGACGGCGGCGCGAAATTGCAAAACGCCATCGTTCCGATCCCGCGCGACGCCGAATTGCCGTTGTCGTTCAACCAAGAGGCCCTGTGGTTCCTCGATCGCCTGGAGTCCGAACGCCCGACGTACATGCTCCACTTGGCGCTGAACGTTCGCGGACCGGTTCGGCTGGACGTGCTCGAACGGGCGCTCAACGAAATCGCCCGGCGGCATGAAGTCCTACGCACGACGTTTCCCGAACAAGGCGGACGCCCGGTGCAGCGGATCGCGCCGGCCGCGTCGCAATCGTTGCGGATGGTCGATCTGAGCGACGTGCCGGCCGATCGGCGCGAGACCCGATTGCGACGCGAGATCGCGGCCGAAATGAACAAGCCGATCGACCTGCAAAACGGGCCGTTGATCCGCGTGACGCTGTACCGTCGCGGGCCGGACGATTATGTGTCGGTCGCCAGCACGCATCACATCATTCACGACGGCTGGTCGATGGGCGTGCTGTTGTATGAACTGGGCTCGCTTTACATGGCGTATCTGGCGAACAAGCCGTCGCCGCTGCCGGAGTTGCCGATTCAGTACGTCGATTTCGCGGCGTGGCAACGCCGACGGTTGCAGGGCGAAACGCTGGAGCGGTTGCGCGAGTATTGGCGCAACCAGTTGACCGGCGCGCCGGCGTTGGAATTGCCGACCGATCGGCCGCGTCCGGCCATTCGCACGACGCGAGGGTCGAGCCGTCCGTGCCGATTGTCGCCCGAGACGAGCCGCGCGGTGTACGAGTTTTGCCAGCGCGAAGGCGTCACGCCGTTCATGACGCTTCTGGCCGCGTTCAGCGCGATGCTGGCCCGGCGCAGCGGGCAGAACGATTTCGCCGTGGGCGTGCCGGTGGCCAATCGCAATCGGCCGGAGACCGAGTCGCTGATCGGATATTTTGTCAACGTGCTGGCATTGCGCACCCGCTGGGACGGCGACCCCAGTTTCCGCGAGTTGGTCGGAGGGGTGCGTCAGACGTCGCTCGACGGTTTCGAACGGCAGGAGATGACGCTGGACCAAGTGGTCGACGCCGTGCGTCCGCCGAGAGATTTGAGCCGCAACCCGATTTTTCAGGTGATGTTCGCCTTGCAAAATCTCAAGTTGCCGGCCTCGCCCGAGTTGGGCATCCAGATCAGCCCGCTGGACGACAGTCCCGCGCCGCCGTCGGCCAATTTCGATTTGACGCTGGAATTGTTCGAGCGCGACGGCTGTTTCGATGGAGGGCTTGGGTTCAGCACCGATCTGTTCGATCCTGCGACGATCGACCGCATGGTGGGCGAGTATCAAACGCTGGTCGCGGCGGCCATGACCAACCCCGACGAAAAACTGTCGTCGCTGCCGCTGCTCGATTCGTCGCAACGCCGGACGATGCTGACCCGGTGGAACGACACGGCGCGCCGCTACGACCGCACGCAGTTGATTCATCGCTTGTTTGAGCAACACGCTCGGCAAACGCCGGACGCCGTGGCGGTCGTCTCGGGCGATCGTCGTATGACGTATGCCGAGCTGAACGCCCGGGCGAACCGCGTGGCCCGTTTTCTGCAATCGCAAGGCGTCGGGCCGGAGTCGCGCGTGGCGATTTGTCTGGAACGTTCGCCGGAGCTGTTCGTGGCGGTGTTGGGCGTGATGAAAGCGGGCGGGGCCTATGTGCCGCTCGACGCGGCGCACACCCGCGATGCGCAGGAGCGGCTGCAATACGTGTTGGAAAACTCGCAGGCGTCGCTGATCGTGACCGACGCGGCATGGAACACGACGCTGGGCGACCTTTCGGCGCGGCGCGTTTTGTTGGACGACATTCTCGCCTCGTCGAACGGCGCGGAGAGCACCGACGAAAACGTCGACGGCGGCGCGACGGCCGACCATTTGGCCTACATTCTCTACACCTCGGGCTCGACCGGACGTCCGAAAGGCGTCATGGTCACGCAGGGCAATCTGCTCAATGCCTTCCACGGCTGGCGTGAAGCGTATCGCCTGGACGAGGTCCGCTCGCATTTGCAGATGGCCAGCTTCGGGTTCGACGTGTTCGCCGGCGACATGGTCCGCGCGCTCGGGTCCGGCGGCAAGTTGGTGATTTGCCAAAAAGAAATCCTGCTCGACCCCGAACGGCTTTTGGAGCTAATCGAGCGCGAGCAAGTCGACGCGGCCGAGTTCGTGCCCGTCGTGTTGCGCAACCTGGTCCAATACTTGGAGGACGCCCATCGCCGGCTCGATCGGCTGCGGCTTGCCGTGGTGGGCTCCGACGCCTGGTACGTCGGCGATCATCGTCGGGCCCGGGCGGTTTTGGGACCCGCAACGCGGCTGATCAATTCCTACGGCCTGACCGAGACGACGATCGACAGTTCGTATTTCGAGGGCGACGTGGACTTGCTGCCCGAGAGCGGCTCGACGCCCATCGGACGCCCGTTCGGCAACGTGCGGCTCTATGTGTTGGACGGGCGGATGACGCCGACGCCGATCGGAGTGCCAGGCCAGTTGTACATCGGCGGCGACGGGGTGTCGCGCGGTTACGTCGACGCGTCGCTCAATGCGGGCCGTTTCGTGCCCGACCCGTTTTCTGAAAAATCCGACATGCGGCTTTGCTGCACGGGCGATCGGGCGAGCCGCCGGGCGGATGGGCAGATCGACTTTTTGGGCCGCGCCGACAATCAGGTCAAAATTCGCGGATTCCGCGTCGAGCCGGCCGAGGTGGAAGAACTGTTGCGCGAGCATCCGTTGTTGGCCGGCGCGGCGGTGGTCGCCCGACAACGAACGGCCGGCGATGTGCATCTGGTCGCTTACGTGGTCGCACACGTCGAGCCTGGCCCGGACTCGGTCGAATTGCGGCGATTTTTGTCGCAGCGCGTGCCGGACTATATGATCCCGACCGCGTTCGTCCCGTTGACCGCGTTGCCCACCACGGCCAGCGGTAAGATCGACCGCCGATCGCTGCCCGAGCCCGATTGGAATCAAACCGCGACGGCCGCTCGGCCCGAGTACGTCGCGCCGAACACGCCGATCGAAGAGCAACTGGCCCGAATTTGGGGTGAACTGCTCAACGTCGATCGCGTCGGCGTGGGCGACAACTTTTTTGATCTCGGCGGCAACTCGCTGCTGGCCATCCGACTGGTGTCGCGCGTGCGAGCGGCGTTTTCGGTCGAATTGCCTTTGACCACGCTGTTTCTATCGCCGCGATTGGGCGAGCTGGCCGGAGAGATTGCGTCGCTGCAATTGGCGGGTCCGGCGATCTCGGGTCCGCCGATCCCGCGTCGGACCACGGACGGTCCCGTGCCGTTGTCGTTCCATCAAGAGCGGTATTGGAATCTGTACGGACATATAAAAGACGACGACCCGTTGATGAACATCCACGCGGCGGTGTCGATCCGCGGTTCACTCGACGTCGACGCGGTGCGGCAATCGATCTGCGAGATTGTGCGGCGTCACGACGTGCTGCGCACCCGCATGGTGTTGGACGACGCGGGACAGCCGGTGCAAGAAGTCATTTCCGACTTCGAAATGGAGTTGCCGGTGGACGACCTGAGCGCTTTGCCGGCCGAGCAGCGCGACCAACAAGTGACGGAGTTGTCCCGCCGTCAGGGATCGCAGCATTTCGATCTGGGCCGGGGTCCGCTGTTCTGCGTTCGGTTGCTTCGGCTTGGCCCGACCGAACACGTCTTCCTGGCCACGATGCACCACATCATTGGCGACGGCTGGTCGGTGCAGGTGTTGTTCCATGAGATCGCCATGCTGTACGATGCGTTTTCCACCGGTTATCCTTCGCCGCTGCCGGAACTGTCTTTGCAGTACGCGGACTATGCCGTCTGGCAACGCGAATATCTTCGGAGCGAAGCCGCGGCGCCGCTGGTCGAGTTCTGGCGAAAACAAATGGCCGGCTGCGAACGGTTCTCGATGCCGACGGACCATCCGCTGCAACCGCTTCATGGGATTGAGAAATCCCACATGTTTCTCGTCTCGGCCGACTTGCGGAGTCGGCTGGAACGTTTGGCGCAGGCCGAAAACGCGACGATGTTCATGGTGACGATGGCGGTCTATCAGGCCGCGTTGCGACGTTTCGGCGATTGCGACGACATGCTCGTGATGATCAACACCGCCAACCGAAATCGTCGGGAGACGCAACCGTTGATCGGCACGTTCACCAACCGGATGATGCTGCGTTGCGACGTGTCCGGCGATCCGACGTTCCGCGAGTTGGTGGCCCGAGTCCGACAGACGTCGCTCGAATCGTTGGCTCGGCAGGAATTGCCCGTGGAGTTGATGACGCGGCTGTTTTGGCCCGATCGCCGGGTCGCCGACGTGCCGGGCTTGTACGCCTGTTTCGGCTACGATCAGCGCAGCCGCGCCGACTCGCTTAGCCGTCATCGAGGATTGGAGTTCCGCTACTTGCCCACCGACATCGGTCCGACGTCCGCGTATCACAACTTCTGGCTGGGATTGATGGAAACCGACAATGGGCTGGACGGCGAGTTGGAATACGACAGCGCGTTGTATGACGACGCCACGACGCAGCGGCTGCTTCGATATTTTCTGAATCTGCTGGACGACGTCGTCGACGATCCGGGCCGGCCGCTGTCCGAGTTGCTGGCCCGATGCGATCGCCCTCGCGATGAGAAATCCGGCGACGCGACGCCGAGCGATGCGCCCACTTCGACGCCGCCGACGCCCGAGGACGTGCCGATGCTCGAGGAACTCGTGGCGTCGTTGATGGTCCCGTCGATGACGAAAGACCGGGACGACGTCGGACGCTCGCTGGTTCCGTTGCGAGTCGGGGGCGATGCGTCGCCGTTGTTCTGCATCCACGGACTCGGCGGCCATGTGGCGGCGTTTTTGCCGTTGGCGCGAGGACTGTCGCCCGAACGAGCGGTTTACGGCTTGCAGGGCCAAGGACTCGACCCCGGCCAGACGCCGCACAACCGGATCGAGGCGATGGCCGAGTGCTACGTGGACGAAATTCGCGGCGTGCAGCCGCACGGCCCCTATTTGCTGAGCGGCTGGTCGTTGGGCGGACTGATCGCGTTGGAAACGGCGCATCGGCTGAAGGTCGCCGGCGAGGACGTGTCGCTTCTGGCGATGTTCGACACGCATCTGTCGATGGCCGACTACGAAAAACTGGACCTCGACGAGGCTTCGATCATCCGCTGGATCGCCCCGTATTTGAACCTTTCGCTGCCGAAGTTGAAAGCGATGACGCTCGAACAACAATGGGAAGAGATTGCGCGACAGGCAAATCTTACCGAAGGTTTCGGCGTAACCGAGATTCGCCGTCTTGCGCAGGTTTGCAGGGCGCATCTCACGGCGGCGGCCAACTATCGCCCGCAACCGTACCTTGGACGCGTCGTGCTCTTTCAAGCCGAAGAGCCGCGCGGTAGGCTGGATCGACGCTGGAGGACGCTTTGTCCGAGTTTGCGGGTCGAGTCGACGCCGGGCAATCACTACAGCATGTTGCGCAAGCCGGACGTGACCTCGCTTGTGGAGCGGCTTGACGGAGTTTTGAAAGAACCCTAAGCGGCGTTCCCGCTTCCCTTGCGCCCGAGATTTCGATGCGATTGATTCTCTTTTTATTGCGAGCGTCGTGGCCGGTGGTGCTGCTGGCCGGAGCCGTCGGCGCGCTGAGCGGCGTGGCCAGCATGGGTCTGGTCGTGATGATTCTGCGCTCGTTGCGCGACTCGGGCCAGTCGTCGTTGTGGCCGATGGCGCTGTTTGCCGCGTTGTGCCTCGTGGTGCTTTCGACGCAAATCATCTCGCACATGCTCCTGTCGAAACTGACGCTGGGTACGATCGCGCGGTTGCGGGTCGGGCTGTGCCGGCGCATCCTCGACTCGCCGCTGAAACACCTGGAAGAGATCGGCTCGCAAAAACTGCTCAACGTCCTGACCGGCGACGTCAACGTGGTGTCGCAGGCGATGAACGGCGTGCCGATGCTGGGCGTCAACTTCGTGATTCTGCTTTGCGGAGCGTCCTACTTGGGCTGGCTTTCGCCGAGTTTGCTGCTCGGGGCGTTTCTGTTCGGCGCCTTGGGCATCGGCAGCTATTGGTACTCCTCGCGCGGCGCCCAAAAATACGTCCGCCGAAGCCGCGACGCCCAGGACGTGCTGTTCGGCTTCGTTCGCGGCCTGATCGAGGGCATCAAAGAAATGAAAATGCACCACGACCGACGCCGGGTCTTCGTCGAGAAGATCGTCGAGTCGGAGGCCGCGGTGCGCGATAGCAAATTCGTCGGCGACTGCCTGCACGACGCCGCGATCAGTTGGGGACGGCTGACGTTCTTTCTCGCCGTCGGGCTGCTGCTGTTCCTTTGGCCCCGGCTGACCCACGTCGATTCCGAAACGATGACCGGCTACGCCTTCACGATCTTTTATCTGATGTCGCCGTTGGAGCAGATCATCGGGTGGCTGCCGTTTTTGGCCTGGGCCTCCGGCTCGGTCGGCCAGATCGAACGGCTCGGGCTGATGTTGAACGAAGAAGAGTCGGGCACCGAGCGGTTGACGCCCGTCCGCGATTGGCAACAGATCGATTTCCACGGCGTCACGCACACGTACCATCGCGAGGGCCGGCCGGACGGGTTCGTGCTCGGGCCGATTGACCTGTCCGTGCGTCGCGGCGAGATGGTGTTTGTCATCGGCGGCAACGGCAGCGGCAAAACCACGCTCGGCAAATTGATCGCCGGACTGTATTTGCCCGAAACCGGCGGCGTCTCGCTCGACGGACAGCCCGTGACCAACGAAACCCGCGAGGGCTACCGCCAGTTGTTCTCCGTGGTGTTCGACGACGCGATGGTGTTCGACAACCTTTGGGGCTTGGACGCCGATCCCAAAAACCTCGACCAGCGGGCCGGCGACTACCTGCGTCAGTTGGAGCTGGACCACGTCGTGACGGTTCGCGACGGAGCGTTCTCGACGGTCAAGCTGTCGCGCGGCCAACGCAAACGGCTGGCCCTGGTCACGGCCTATCTCGAGGACCGACCGATTTACCTGTTCGACGAATGGGCGGCCGACCAAGACCCCGCCTTTCGAAAAATATTCTATCTGCGGCTGCTTCCCGAGCTGAAACAGCGCGGCAAAACCGTGATCGCCATCACGCATGACGATCGCTATTTCGGCGCCGCCGACCGGATCGTCAAGCTCGAAGAAGGCAAAGTGGTCGACCTGTTTCGCCACGAGATGCCGCAAAACGCTGAGCAAAAAACGTTGTGAGAACGGAGAAAATACGTCATGACTAAGAAACGGCTATTGATCGGCCTCGGCCTCGGCGTCGTGGTGATCGTGGTGGCGATCGGCTACGGATGGCATGGCGGGACCAAGGACCAAGCCAAGTTCCGAACCCTGCCGGTGATGCGCGGCGAGCTGTTCATCGGCGTCACCGCGACCGGCACCGTCGAGCCCGTCGAAATCATCGACGTCGGCGCGCAGATCGTCGGCTCAATCCGAAGTTTTGGGCCCGATCCGGATCGGGAAGGCAAAACGATCGACTTCCGGTCGCGCGTCAAAAAGGGCGCGATCCTCGCCCAACTCGACGACTCTCCGCATCGGGCCGAGTTGGACAAGGCCAAGGCCAACTTGAAACTGGCCGAAGCCGAGTTGACCCACTATCAGGCCAAACTGCGTCAGGCCAAACGCGACATGGCCAGGGCCGAGGAGTTGCGCGACACCGATTCGGTGGCCGATTACGAAAACGCGCTCTCGGCGTTGGACGTCGCCCGGGCCGATCTGACCATGGCCGAGGCGAAGTGGGAACAAGCCAAGATCGCCACCAAACAGTCCGAAATCAACCTCAGCTACACGATCATCCGCTCGCCGGTCGACGGCGTGGTGATCGACCGCCGCGTGAACGTCGGCCAGACGGTCGTGGCGGGCATGAACGCCCCGAGCTTGTTCCTGTTGGCCAAAGATCTGCGACGCATGTTGGTCTGGGCCGCCGTGAACGAGGCCGACATCGGCGACATCCGGATCGGACAAAAGGTCACGTTCAAGGTGGACGCCTATCGCGACCGGACCTTCGACGGCAAGGTCTCGCAAATCCGCCTGAACGCCGGCATCACGCAAAACGTCGTCAGCTACGGCGTCGTGGTCGACGTCGACAACAGCGACGGCCTGCTGCTGCCCTACATGACGGCCAAACTCCAATTCGAGGTCGCCCGGCGCCCGGACGTCGTGCTAGTGCCCAATCAAGCCCTGCGTTGGCAGCCGACGTGGGAACAAATCACGCCCTCGGCCCGCGAAGGGTTGACCCGTCCGGAAGCCAAATCCGCGACGACCGTCGAACAGCATCCCGAAAACGCGGCCGCCGGCGCCGACGCCGAGCCGAAGGTCGAAATGAAATCGCCGACCGTTTGGACGGTGGCCGACGACGGCCTGGTGCGGCCGATCCCCGTCAAAAGCGGCCTGACCGACAGCATGGTGACGGAAATCACCGGCGGCTCATTGGAGCCGGGCGACGCGGTGGTCGTCGGCACGATGCGCGAAGCACAATTGGATTTCGTTTCCGGTTTCATCAACAAGGTGACGAACCAAAAAAAGAAATAACGCGACAAAACAGGCCCCTTTCTCAACGGGTAAGGGGAGATGTGGCGACATGCCTCTGATTGAGCTCCAACATATTTTCAAGACGTACCATCTCGGCGACGTGGACGTGCCGGTGCTGAAGGACGTTTCGTTGGCCGTCCATCGCGGCGAGTTCGTTGCGTTGATGGGCGCCTCGGGTTCGGGCAAGACCACGTTGATGAACTTGTTGGGGTGCCTGGACCGGCCCACTTCGGGTTCCTATCTGTTCGACGGCGTCGAGGTGACGCAACTGTCGCGTTCCGAGTTGGCCCAACTGCGCGGAAGCCGGCTTGGGTTCGTGTTTCAGAGTTTTAATCTGCTGCCTAGGGCCTCGGCTCAGGAAAACGTCCGAATGCCGACGGCCTACGCGGTCGACAAATCGCCCTCGGCCGAAATCCAGCAACTCAGCCGCGAACTGCTCACGACGATGGGCCTCGGCTCGCGCATCGACCACTCGCCCGCCAAGCTGTCCGGCGGTGAGCAACAACGCGTGGCCATCGCCCGATCGTTGATCAACCGTCCTCAAATGCTTTTGGCCGACGAGCCGACCGGCAACCTCGATTCGCGCACCGGCAAGGAAATTCTGGCGATTTTCCGCCGTCTGAACGTCGAAAAAGGCATCACGATCCTGTTGGTGACCCACGACGCCGAGGTGGCCCGGCACGCCGACCGAGTGGTTCGGATCGTCGACGGTCAGATCACCGAAGACAAGCAACTGTCGGCCCAGTCGCCGAAGCCCGACGCGGCCACCGACGATCATTACCGGGGCGGCCGGCATCGCCGCACGCGCAACAGCCTGCGAATCGCCGCCGACGCGACGCGGATCGCGCTCCAGGCGCTCCGACGCAACGTGATGCGGACCGTGTTGACCATGTTGGGCGTCATCATCGGCGTGGCCGCCGTCATCGCCATGATGGAGATCAGCCAAGGCGCCTCGGTCGCCATTCAAGTGACCGTCACGAACATGGGCGCCAACACGTTGCTGGTCACGCCCGGCGCGCCGCAACGACGCACCGGCCAGATCGGCGAAAGAACCGACACGATCACGCCCGAGGACGCCGATGCAATCGCCAGCGAGTGTCCGTCGGTGATTTGCACCGCCCCGATCGTCAACGCTTGGGAGCAGGTGGTCTACGGCAATCGCAGTTGGTCGCCGATTTACCTGACCGGCAGCACGGCGGAATTTCTAAAGGCTCGAAACTGGTCGGAGCTCGACCTCGGCCGCGTGTTCAACGACCGCGAGGTGCTCAGCGGCGCGAAGGTCTGCCTGATCGGCAAGACCCTGGTCCGCGAGTTGTTCGGCACGAAGTATCCGATCGGCGAGGAAATTCGCATCAAAAACGTGCCGTTCAAGGTGATCGGCGTGTTGAGCGAAAAGGGCGCGAATCTGTTGGGCACCGATCAGGACGACATCGTGCTGGCCCCGTGGACGACGATCAAATATCGCATCAGCGGCGGCGGCAGCGGCGGCATTCCGCCTCGCGACGTGTTGCGATTGCATCCCGGCCGTTCGCTGGCCGAGCGGTTGCCCGGCGCCCAACATTGGATTCGCACCGATAGCGTCCATCAGGTGATGGTCAAGGCGTCGTCGCCCGAAGCCGTCTCGAAAGCGACCAAGGAAATCACGCAACTCTTGCGTCAACGGCACCGCGTGCCCGAGGGCGAGGAAGACTTCCGCATCTACGACATGGCCGAGGTGTCGAACGTGTTGAAACGGACGATCCACATGCTTTCCGGCCTGGGCATGTCGATCGCCGCCGTGTCGCTGATCGTCGGCGGCGTGGGCATCATGAACATCATGCTCGTGTCGGTCACCGAGCGAACGCGCGAGATCGGTCTGCGGATGGCCGTCGGCGCCGACGCGAAAGACATCCTGCGGCAATTTCTGGTCGAGGCGGTCGTGTTGTGCCTGGTCGGCGGATTCTTGGGCATTTTGGTGGGTCGGGCGGGCTCGTCGCTGGTCGGCATGCTGATGGGCTGGCCTACCTACGCTTCGCCCAGCGCCGCTGCGGTGGCCGTGGCCGTCTCGGTGACCGTGGGCATCACGTTTGGCTACTATCCCGCGTGGAAAGCGTCGCGGCTCAATCCGATCGATGCCCTGCGCTACGAATGAAGGACTTGCATCCATGGCCCATTTTGGCATCGTCTGCCGCGAAGACGCCGGACATCTGTTGTCGATCGGCCCCTTGGGCAACGAGTTGGTCCGCCGAGGGCATCAGGTCACATTCGTCGCCCGCGAAAAGGCCGCCGGCATCGCCGAACAACTCGGCCTGCCGCTCCACAAGGTCAACTACGACGACGTGCCCTGGCGCGGCTCGTTTGTCGAGTGGGCCGCCTTCAGCTTATTCCGCTCCGGCTGGCGAATCACGATGCGCGACGGCTTTCGGTGGCGCGCCGAGGCCGTATTGCAAAAAATGCCCGAGGCGTTTCGCGAGTTGAAACTCGACGGACTGATCGTCGACCAGACCGTTTCGTCCGCGGGCACGGCCGCCGAGCGCGTCGGCATCCCGTTCGTGACGATCTGCTCGGCCGTCCTTTGGAACGAAGAGCCCGACGTGCCGCCGCAATACACCAGTTGGCTCTACGGCGAAGACCGTCGCAGCCGGTTCCGCAACCGATTGGGCTACGCGGCGTGGCATTGGTTCAACCGGCTGGAATTGAAAACGATCAACCGCTATCGCGACAAGTGGGGCATGAGCCGGTTTTCGCGGATCGACGATGCGTTTTCTCCGTTGGCCCAAATCTCGCAGATGTGCCCCGGCTTCGACTTTCCTCGCAAGCAAGCCGCGCCGCAATTTCATTATATCGGATCGCTGGCCGCGCAACGCCGCGTGGTCAACGAGCCGCCTTTTCCGTGGGAGCGGTTGGACGGCCGCCCGTTGATCTTCGCCTCGTTGGGCACGGTGCCCGACCCGCAAAATCCGCCGGTCTTCCGCAAAATCCTCGCGGCCTGCCAAGGGCTCGACGCTCAGTTGGTCCTGGCGCTTGGCAAGTGGGAAGAGGAAGAAAAGCCCGTGCGCGACATGCTCGGCCCGATCCCCGACAACGCGTTGGTCGTCGATTTCGCGCCGCAGTTGGCCCTGTTGGACCGCGCGAATCTGTTGATCACGCACGCGGGCGTCAACACCGTGCTGGAGGCCATCTGCCGCGGCGTGCCGATGGTCGCGTTGCCGCGCAGCGCCGATCAGCCGGCGATGGGCGCTCGGGTTGTCTACTCCGGCGTGGGGCTGCGCGGCTCGTTCCGCCAATCCACGCCCGAGCAACTGCGCGAGTTGATCCATCACGTGCTGGCCGACGATTCATTCCGACAGCGCTGCCGGACCTTGGGGCAAACGATGACCGCGGCCGGCGGAGTGCAACGCGCGGCCGAAATCACCGAACAGGCCCTGCTCAGCCGCCGCCCTGTCTACGGCGCGTAGGACCGTCTGCCAGCCCTGTTTTGTCGCATGCCGCACGACGGGTTGGCGACCTGATCGACAAGAAAAAACTTTCATGGCTCATTACGCAATTCTCTGTCCTCACAACGCCGGTCATCTGCTTCCGTTGGGCGCCTTGGGCTGCGAGTTGGTTCGACGCGGTCATCGGGTCACGGTCGTCAACACGGCCCCGGCCGCGCCGATCGCCGAGCGATTCGGGCTGTCCTTCTACGAATGGACGACCGACGGCATCCGCGGTCCTTCGAATTGGCTGATCTGGAAATTGTTCTGCCAGGTCAACGCCGGCTGGATGATCGGGCTGCGCGAAGGGTACAGTCGTCAGGCCAAAATCCTGCTCAAACTGGCGCCGGCGGCGCTGAAAAAACTTCACGTCGACGGCGTCGTGATCGACCAGACCTTCATCGGAGGCGGCACGGTCGCCGAGCATCTCGGGCTGCCGTATGTCCATATTTGCACCGCGCTTCCCTGGAATGAGGACGCGATGTTGCCGCCGCTCTTCACCCACTGGCTGCCCGCCGAAAACGCGGTGGCGCGGCTGCGCAACCGCTTGGCGTTCGCCGGCTGGCGTTGGTACATGCGTCCGTCCGTCCGACTGGTCAATCGCTATCGCAAAGCCTGGGGGCTGCGGCCGATCCGCCGCGTCGACGATGAATATTCTCCGCTGGCGCAGATCTGCCAGTTGTGCCGAGAGTTGGATTTCCCGCGACACGATCCGCCGTCGGTCCTTCACTACGCCGGACCGTTGGCCGCCAATCGTCCCGGCCGCCCGGTCGAGTTTCCATGGGATCGATTGGACGGCCGCCCGATGATTTTCGCGTCGCTGGGCACGGTGCCCGATCCGATGAACATGCCGATTTACCGAAAAATCTTGGACGCATGCGCCCAGGTCGACGCCCAACTGGTGCTGGCCTTGGGCCAATGGACCGACCACGAGGGGCCGCCCGTGCGCGAACAATTGGGCTCGCTCGTCGGCAATCCGCTGGTGGTCGATTACGCCCCGCAAATGGCGTTGTTGGAAAAGGCCTCGCTGATGATTACGCACGCCGGCCAGAACTCGGCCATGGAGGCGTTGAGTCGCGGCGTGCCGATGGTGGCGGTCCCGCGCAGCGCCGATCAGCCCGGCGTCGCGGCCCGCGTGGAATACGCCGGGGCCGGCCTCCGCGCGTTTTTCCGGACCGTCACGCCCGAACAACTTGCGGCGACCATTCGACGCGTGATGACCGAACCGTCGTTCCGCGAGCAGGCCGGGCGGCTTCAGCGGGCGTTGGTCCGCTCGGGCGGCGCACCGAAAGCGGCCGAGATCGTCGAGCGGGCGTTGACCACCGGCCGGCCCGTTTTGGCGCCGGCATAGAATTGACAAATCGCCCGCTGCGGCGCAGACTGACGCTTGTTATGAATCACGAAAAAAGCCACAAGGCGTTCGAGCGGGCCCGACAGCTCATGCCCGGCGGAGTGAATAGCCCCGCCCGCGCGTTCGGCGGCGTCGGCGGCGAGCCGGTGTTTATCGACCGCGCCCAGGGGGCTTTTCTTTTCGACGTCGACGGCAACCGCTATCTGGATTACGTCGGCTCGTGGGGGCCGATGATTCTGGGCCACGGACACCCGGCGGTCGTCACGGCGATCGACGCGGCGTTGCATCGCGGAACAAGTTTCGGCGCGCCGACGTTGGCCGAAAACCAACTGGCCCAATTGATCGTCGAGGCCATGCCGTCGATCGAACGGATTCGGCTGGTCAACTCGGGCACCGAAGCGACGATGAGCGCCGTGCGGCTCGCTCGCGGGTTCACCGGGCGGTCGAAAATCGTAAAATTCGCCGGCAACTATCACGGCCACGTCGATAGCTTGCTGGTGGCGGCGGGCAGTTCGGCCGCAACCCTTGGCGCGCCCGATTCGCCGGGCGTCACGGAGGCCGCCGCACGCGACACGTTGGTCCTCCGCTACAACGACGTCGATGCGGTCCGCACGGCGTTTGCCCAGCACGGGTCGACCATTGCCGCGGCGATCGTCGAGCCGGTCGTCGGCAACATGGGCTGCGTCCCGGGCTCGCTGGAGTTTTTGCAGGCGTTGCGGCACGCGACCTCGCAGTGCGGCGCGCTGCTGATTTTCGACGAGGTGATGACCGGTTTTCGCGTGGCCTACGGCGGCGCGCAGTCGTTGGCGGGCATCCGGCCCGACTTAACCACGTTGGGCAAAATCATCGGCGGCGGACTGCCCGTGGGCGCGTACGGCGGCCGCGCCGACGTGATGGATCACGTGCTGCCCGTCGGCAAGGTGTTTCAGGCCGGCACGCTCAGCGGCAATCCGTTGGCCACGGCGGCCGGCATCGCGACGCTCGAAACATTGCGCGATGCGAATCCGTATCCCATGTTGGAAAAACTTTCCGATCGGCTGGCTCGCGGACTTTTCGAGGCCGGACGACGTCGGGGCGTTCCGTGCCGCGTCGGGCGTTGCGGCTCGATGATGACGCTGTTTTTCACCGATCGGCCCATCTTAAATTGGGACGACGCCTCGACGTGCGACCGGCAACGATTCGCGGCGTTTTTTTGGAACATGCTCGATCGCGGCGTGTATTTTCCGTGCAGCCAGTTCGAGGCGATGTTTGTCTCGGCGTCGCACACGCCCGAGGAGATCGACGCCACCGTGGCCGCGGCGGCGGAGTCGATGGGAACCGGATGACCGGAGGCTGAAAACGCTCATGCGGCTCGCCTACAGTTCGAACGCCTACCAACGGTTTTCGATCGAGGAAACGATCGCCCGAATCGCCGCGTTGGGATACGCCGGCATGGAACTGCTGGCCGACGTGCCGCACGCCTGGCCGGTCGGGCTGCTCGACGAGCGGAAGCGGGCGATTCGCCAGTGCCTCGAACAACACGGTCTGGCTGTGTCAAACGTGAACGGGTTCATGATGAACGCCGTCGCCGACCCGCGACAACCGTACTGGCATCCGTCGTGGATCGAGCCCGACGCTGATTATCGGGCCATTCGCCGCGAGCACACCCGCCGGGCGCTGCAATTGGCGAAGGAATTTGGGGCCGCGTCGATGCAGACCGAGCCGGGCGGTCCGCTAACGCCTGGCCAGTCGTGGTCGGCCGCCGCCACCGTGTTTTATGACGAGTTGATGCCGTGCGTCGAATGGGCCGAGCGACTCGAAGTGTTTTTGTTGATCGAGCCGGAGCCGGGCCTGTTGATCGAGCGATTCGAGCAGTATTTGGAGTTCGCCGACCGAGTTGGCTCGCCGTGGCTTGGGCTGAACTTCGACATCGGCCACGCATTTTGCGTCGGCGAAGACCCGGAACGTTGGATCGCTCGAATGGCCCCGCATACGAAACACTATCATCTGGAAGACATCGCCGCCACGCGGCGTCACGCCCATCTGACGCCGGGTCGCGGGGTGATTGACTTTCCGGCCGTTTTGCGGGAAATTCAGGCGACCGGCTATCAGGGCTGGCTCACCGTCGAGCTGTATCCTTATGTCGAGGATCCCGACGCGGCGGGCCGAGAGGCGATCCGATTTTTCGAACCCCTTTGGAGTCGATGATGAACGATTTCTCAAATCCCGAGAATTTCGACGACGCCGAAGAAAGCCGGCTGCGGTTCCGCAACCATTCGGCGGTGCGCAGCTATCTGGATCTCCTGCGCATCCCGAACGTGTTCACCGCGATGGCCGACGTGGCGATGGGTTTTTTGTTCGTTCAAGCCGTCGGTTGGCGGTTCGCGTCGTGGCCGGATCTGCCTGCGTTGGCGACGTTGCTGCTTGCGTCCAGTCTGCTTTATCTTGCCGGCGTCGTGCTGAACGACGTCTTCGACCTCGAAATCGATCAAACGGAACGGCCCGAGCGACCGCTGCCCTCGGGTCGGATCGCAATGGCCTCCGCCCGGCGGCTCGGCTGGCGATTGCTCGTGGCCGGCGTTGCGGCGGGCTCGGCGGTCGTGTTTTTTGTCGGCCAATTTCGACCGGGCATCGTGGCCGCGCTGCTGGCCATCTGCATTTTGCTTTACGATGCGTGGCTGAAACGCACGCCGCTCGGCCCACTGGCGATGGGCGCGTGCCGGATGTTGAACGTGCTGCTGGGCATGAGCGCGGTCGATGGGTCGCTGCACGCCGAACACTGGGCCGTCGCCGGCGGATTGGGGCTCTACGTGACCGGAGTGACCTGGTTTGCCCGACGTGAAAACCGCCGGGGCGTTCGCTGGCAACTCATTTTGGCCACGGCCGCCATGGCCTCAGGCATTGGGCTGCTGGCGTCGTTGCCGCACTGGTCCGATCGTTTGGTGCCTCACCTTCAAGCCGTTCCTCGCGATTGGTGGCTTTTGACCGGCGCCATCGGCGGGGTGATTCTTTGGCGCTGCGTTTGGGCCGTGCTCGATCCGATTCCCGCCCGCGTCCGGATCGCCGTCGCGCAGGGCGTACTCTCGATCGTCGTGTTGGACGCCGTGGCATGTTATGCGGTCCGCGACGTATTTTGGGCCAGCCTGATTCTCTGCTTGCTCGTGCCGGCCATGTTTTTGGGCCGCTGGATCGAGGTGACGTAATCGGATGTTTTTTGGCTACAACACCAACGGTCTGGCCCATCACGAGTTGTTCGACGCCGTGGAACTGCTGGCCGAGATCGGCTATCGCGGCGTTGCGATTACGATCGACCACGGCGCGTTGTCGCCGTGCGATCCGGAGGTCGGACCGACGATCGACCGGCTGCGACGACGTTTAGAACAACTCGACATGCGTTCGGTCGTCGAGACCGGGGCGCGATTTCTGCTGGACCCACGGCACAAACACGAGCCGACCCTGCTGTCGGACGACCGCCGTCGCCGGATCGCGTTTTACCGCCACGCCATCGACTGCGCGGCGCGATTGAACGCCGAGTGCGTTTCGATTTGGTCGGGCGCGCTCCACGAACCGATTTCACGCGACGAGGCGATGGATCGCTTGGTCGACGGGCTCGGCGAGACGCTCGACTACGCCGCCTCGCGTGATGTCGTGATTGGGCTGGAGCCGGAGCCGGGCATGTTGATCGATTCGACCTCGGCATTCGAGCGACTGTTGCGACGGATCGACCGGCCCGAGTTGCGACTGACGCTCGACGTCGG